>CAYWOF010000033.1:0-14906 GCA_964459825.1 uncultured Phycisphaeraceae bacterium
GACGAGCGTGAAGCCCGCGATGCGAGTGAGGCCGGCGGGGCGCCCGGTCGCGGGCGGGTCCGCGACGGGGGCGTCCGCGGCGGCACGGCGTGGGCTCGCCACAGGAAGTTCGGCCGTCGGCGCCTGCAGGAATGCGCCGGCCGCATCGTGGGCGGCGAGGAGCGCCTCGACGCGTGCGCGCAGCGTTGGATCCTCAGCGCATCGCCGGTCGAGGAACGCCGCCCGTTGGGCCTCCGACAGGCCAACCGCCTCCTCGAAGACGTCCTTCACACGACCATGGGGGGTACCGGACATGCGAGTTACCCTTCCAATTCGGCCGTCAGCGCCTGGTGGAGCCAAGCCCGGGCGAAGGCCCAGTCTCGCTTGACCGTGCGCTCCGAGATGCCCAGCGCGGCGGCGGTGGCGTCGATCTCCAGCCCCGCGTAGAACCGCAGCCGAACGACGGCCGCGGCCTGGGGGTCTACTCCCTCCAGGCGGGAGATCGCGTCGTCGAGGGCCAGGATTCCGGCCGGTTCGGTGGGCGCGGCCAGATCGGCGATGCCGCTGATGGTCAGGGCCGCGCGTCCCCCACCGCGCTTCTCCGCGCCGCGGGCCCGGGCGTGGTCGATGAGGATGCGGCGCATGGCCTCGGCCGCGGCCACGAAGAACGCGCCGCGGCTGGACCAGACGATGCCGGCCTGCGCCATGCGCAGGTAGGCCTCGTTGACCAGGGCGGTTGCCTGGAGCGTGTGGGCGCGCCGCTCCTGGGCCATCTGCTCCTGGGCGATGGCGCACAACTGCCGGTGGAGGCTGGCGAACAGCCCCGGCGCATCGAGGGGAGTGGTCCGGTCGCCCGCTTCGGACCCGTCCATCATGCCTTCGAGCCTACCACACCCGACGGTCCGGCTATCTGCCCGGCGGACGAGCGGCGATGGCGGTGCGCCGAGGTCCGGTCTCGTCGGGGTCCGCACGCGGACTACGGATCGATGCGTTCGCCCGACGCCGTGAGCTCCACCGGCTTCGGCAGGCCCAGGTCCCTGATCTGCTCGAGGATCGTGGCCTTGTCGCCCACCAGCACGAGCACCGCGTGGTCGACGTCCACGCCCGGCCCGGCGAGGCGGTTGAGGTCGGACGCGGCGATGGTCTGCATGGACGCGAGGTCGCGCCCGAGCGTGCCGAAGGGCAGGCCGGCCTCGACCAGCGCGGACGCGGAGGCGAGCACGCCGCCGAGGCCCTGGAATCGCTGCGCGGCCTCGGCGCGGAGGGTCTCGCGGGCCTTGCCGGCCTCGGCCTCGGAGATATCGCCGGCGCGCAGGCGGGCGAACTCGGCGAGGAACTCACGGATCGCGGGGCCCGTCACGTCGGCGCGCACCGCGGCGCCGGCGCTGAAGTAGCCGCCCGAGGGCTCCATGGCGAACTGCGAGCGCGCCCCGTAGGTGTAGCCGTTCTTCTCGCGCAGATTCTGGTTCAGGCGGCTGGTGAAGCTGCCCCCGAGGATCGTGTTGAGCAGGCGGAGGGGCACGCGTCGCTCATCGGCGGCGGGGATGCCCGGGGCGACGAAGCGGACCACCGTCTGCACCGCGCCCGGCCGGTCCACGATGACCAGGCGCATACCGTCGCTCGGCGCCGGCCGGATCGCCTGCGCCGGACGCCGCGCCGAGCCGCCCTTCCAGTCGCCGAAGACCCGCGCGAGCTCGGCCTCGGCCTCCGCGCGCGTGAGATCGCCGGCGATGAGGATGGTGGCGTGCGCGGGCGAGAAGAGCTCGGCGTGCCGGGCCCGGACCGCGTCGAGCGTGATCCCCTCGACCGTGGCGCGCGTGCCCGCGGCGGGCCACGCCAGCGGGCTCGCGTCGCCGTACAGGGCGCGGAGCCCCACCCGCGACGCCACGATGGCCGGCTCGTCCTCCTGGCGCGTCAGCTCGTCGAGACGCAGGCGATGGAGGCGCGAAAAGTCCGCGGGCGCCAGGCGCGGCCGGCGCAGGGCCAGTCCGGCCAGGTCCGCGGCCTTCGCGAGGTTCCGCTTGACCACCGTCAGCGAGGCCGAGGCGGACTCGAGGCTCGCGCCGACGGCGAACGTGGCGCCCAGGGCCTGGACCGCGTCGGAGAACTGCTCGGCGTCGAGGGTCCCGGCCCCCTCCCCCAGCATCTCGGCCGTGAGGTCGGACAGGCCCGCGCTGGCGGGCGCATCGAGCACCCCGCCCGGCGTCAGCAGCACCTCCATCGAGACGAGCGGGAGCTCCGGACGCGTCCAGAGCATCACGGGCAGGCCGTTGGCGAGCGTGAAGGTCTCCGGCGCCGGCGGCGCGAAGGGCGACACGGCGAAATCGCTCGGCCGGGCGTCGCGCGCCGTCGGCGCTTCCCCCCGCTCCGGCTGGGCGGGCAGGACGCGCACGATGAGGCGCGAGTCCGGCGTGAGCACGCGCCGGGCCCACGCGCCGACGGAGTCCGGCGTGGCGTTCCGGTAGCGGTCCAGGTCGCGCTTGAAGCCGTCCGGATCCCCCCAGTGGAACTCGTACTCGTTGAGCTGGTCCGCCCGCGCGCCGACGTTCTGGAGACGCGCCAGCTTCGCCAGCTCGATGGTCGCCTGGTGGCGGGCGAGCTCGTCCGCGCGCACGCCGTCGCGCCGCAGCCGCTCGATCTCCTCATCGACGATCGCCTCGACGCGATCCGGCTCGGCGCCCGGCGCCAGCACGATGTCGACGCGGAAGACCGACTGGAGCGCCGCCGAGCTCTGGAAGGCCGAGACGTCGCTGGCCAGGGCCTCCGCCGTGATCAGGCGCCGGTAGAGCCGGCTCGAGTCGCCGTCGCTGAGGATGGCGCCGACCAGGTCCATCTCGGCGTCCCCGTCGGCGAAGGCCGGCGGGCTGTGGTACGCGAGGCTGATCCGGGGCAGCTGGACCTGGTCAACCGTGACGGCGCGCTCGACGCGCCCCAGGCGCACGGGCGGCGCCGTCCGGTGCGTCGGGGGCGCGCCGGCGGGCAGGGTTCCGAACAGGCCGGCGATGAGCGGCTTGACGGCCTCGGGGTCGAAGTCGCCCGCCACGACGAGGCTGGCGTTGCGGGGGACGTAGAACGTGGCGAAGAAGTCCGTCACGTTCTGGACCGTCGCCGCCTCGAGGTCCGCGTGCGTGCCGATCACCTCGTTGTGGTACGGATGGTCGCCCGGGAACATGAGCTCGGTGATGAGCAGCTCGGCCTTGCCGTAGGGCTCGTTCTCGATCGACTGGCGACGCTCGTTGCGGACCACATCGCGCTGCAGGTCGAGCTTCTCCTGCGTCATGGTCCGGGCCAGGTCCTCCAGCCGGTCCGCGTCGAGCCAGAGCAGCGTGGGGAGGAGCGACGAGGGACCGTTCGAGTAGTAGTTGGTGTAATCGAAGTTCGTGCTGGCGTTGTTCGCGCCGCCCCCGGACTCCATGATCACGTCGAACGCGTTCCCCGGGACCCGCTCGGTGCCCATGAACATGAGGTGCTCGAAGAGGTGCGCGAACCCGCTGCGTCCCGGCGGCTCGTCCTTGCTGCCGACGCGGAACCAGGTGTTGATGCCGACGACGGGCAGGCCGTGGTCCTCGTGGAGGATCACGGTCATGCCGTTGGGCAGCCGGTACTTCTCGAAGCGGATCTCCTGCGCGCCGGCGCTCGTGGCCAGCGTCAGGAGCAGGGAACCCATCAGGCGTGCGCTGCGCATCGTCGCGACCTCCGGGAGCGGCAAGGGAGTGTATCGCCCCCCCGCTCAACACCCGCGCCTCCCTCGGATGGAGCCCGGGGATCGTTCTTGACTCGGCCCACCGCATCGCTATCCTGCTGCCCGAATGTCACGCCTCACTCACATCGCGATGGACATGCTCATGTCCATGCCCGGCCCGGACGGGGATGCCCCGTCGGTTGGCCGGGCGGTCGCGTGCCAGCGCTGACGCCCCCCAACTGACCTGACGGCTCCCCTCGTCCGGGCTTCTCCCCGCGAGGTTGTTTCGTTTCTTCATCCAACCGCACTCCGCACGCGGGCGAGCGATCACCGCGCGCCCCACCCCCCCCCAGGAGCCCGTCATGTCCCGCCCACCCTCCCCGTACCGCCTCGACACCATCGCCATCCACGCCGGGGGCGAGAACGACCCGCTGACCGGCGCCGTCGTCACCCCCGTCTACCAGACCACGACCTTCGCCCAGGACGAGCTCGCCGGCTCACCCCCGTGGTGCTACTCGCGCACCGGCAACCCCACCAGGAGCGCGCTCGAGTCGGCGCTCGCCGCCGTCGAGGGCGGGCGCTTCGGGCTCGCCTTCGCTTCCGGCCTGGCCGCGGCCAACGCCGTGCTGCAGACGCTCTCCGCCGGCGACCACGTCGTCGCCTCGCGCGATCTCTACGGCGGGTGCTACCGGCTGTTCACCAAGGTGTTCGAACGCTTCGGCCTCTCGTTCAGTCTCGTGGACACGACGATCCCCGAGGAGATCGAGCGGGCGCTCACGCCGCGCACGCGCCTGCTCTGGCTCGAGACGCCCTCGAACCCCCTGCTCCGGATCACCGACATCGGCCGGGCGTGCGCGCTGGCCCGGGCGCGCGGCGTGCTCGCGCTCGTGGACAACACGTTCGCGACGCCCGTCTTCCAGCGCCCCCTCGACCTCGGGGCCGACATCGTCCTGCACTCGACCACCAAGTACATCGGCGGGCACTGCGACGTCATCGGGGGCGCGCTGGTCACGAGCGATGCGCCCCTGCACCAGCGGCTCAAGTTCATCCAGAACGCGACCGGCGCCGTGCCGGGCCCGCAGGACTGCTTCCTGCTGCTGCGCGGCATCAAGACGCTCCCCCTGCGCGTACGCCGCCACGCCGAGAATGCCCTGTCCCTGGCGCGCCGGCTGGAATCGCACCCGGACGTGATCCGCGTCGTCTATCCCGGGCTGCCCGACCATCCCCAGCGCGCCCTGGCCGCGCGCCAGGCCACCGGCTTCGGCGCGATCATCGGCGTCGAGCTGCGCGGCGGGGCGGACCGGGTGCGGGCCATCGTCCCCTGCCTGCGCCTGTGGCCCCTGGCCGAATCGCTCGGCGGGGTCAAGAGCCTGCTCTGCCACCCGGCGACCATGACGCACGCCTCGGTCGAGCCCGCCGAGCGGGCCCGGATCGGCATCACCGACTCGCTCATACGCCTCTCGGTCGGGCTGGAGGATGCCAACGACCTCTACGAGGACCTGGATTCGGCGCTCATCGCGACCCGCGAGGCCTCCCGGGCCTGCTCCCGGCGCGCCGGGGCGGAGGTGCCGGCATGAGCCGCGGAGCATTCCGGCCCGCGCGGATCGCGCTGCTCGGGTGCGGCACGGTGGGGCGCGAAGTCGCATCCCGAGTGGCCACGGAGGGCCGGCGGCTGGGCATCGAGCTCGTCGCGGTGCTGGTCCGTGACGTCGCGCGGGATCGGGGCCTCGGCCCCGGCCTCGCCACCGATCGGTTCGACGACATCCTCGCCAGGGAGCCGGACGCGATCGTGGAGGCGATCGGGGGCGTCGAGGCCCCGGCGGCCTGCGTCTCGCGCGCCCTGGCGCACGGCATCCCCGTCGTCACGGCGAACAAGTCCCTCATCGCCCACCACGGCGCGGAGCTGCTCGGCCTCGCGGATCGCGCCGGCGCCGCGCTCGCATTCGAGGCGACGGTCTGCGCCGGCGTGCCCGTGCTGGCGGCCCTGCGCCAGCTCGAGGGCGACCGCGTCCGCTCGATCCGCGGGCTGGTGAGCGGCACGTGCAACTACCTGCTGTCGCGTCTCGAGTCCGGCCGCTCGTACGACGAGGCGCTCGGAGAGGCCCGGGCCCGAGGGCTGGCCGAGCCCGATCCGTCGGCGGATGTCTCGGGACGTGACTGCGCCGAGAAGCTGGCGGTCCTGGCCCTGGCGTCGGGCCTGGGGCGGCTCGACCCCGGCGCCATCCCGCGCGAGGGCCTCGATCGGATCAGGTCCGAGGACCTCGCCCGAGCCCGGCGCGACGGCCTGGCGCTCAGGCTCGTGTCGGAGATCGCGGTGACCGATCGCGGCCTGTGCGCACGGGTCGGCCCCGCGCTCCTGGCGCGTCGGCATCCGCTCGCGTCGCTCCATGAGGAGGAAACGGGCCTGGAGATCGTCGCCGAACTGGCCGGGACGGTGATGCTGCGCGGGCGTGGCGCGGGGCCTCGCCCCACGACCTCGGCGATCCTCGGCGACCTGTCGCGTGTCCTGGCCGATCGGCGGGGTGGTGCCGGCTTCCTCGGCGGTCCGCGCCACGCCATTCCGGCGTTACAGGCGCCGGCGCCGCACGCCGGCCGGCACCTGATCCGCCTCGATGCCCCGGTGCCCGGCCCGCAGCGGGCCCTGCAGGCGGCGCGGGCGCACGGGCTCGAGCCGGAGGAGCTGCGGCTGGATCGCGCGGCGGGAACCCTGCTCGTCCGAGGGTCGCTCCGAAGGGTGGAGGCGTGCGCGGCCGCGCTCGGGGCGCCGCAAGCCGGCCTCGTCCTGCCGCTGGTCGATTCGGCGCCCCCTTGACGCCGGCGGTTCGGTTTATGGTAAGCTCGCGTGCATGAAACGATCGGTACCACCGTGGCTCGCGCGATGGGTCCCCGTGCTGGCACTGGCGCTCGGTGCCTGCGAGAAGCCCAACCCCGAAACGCAGGCGATCCGCGCCGTCTTCGCCAGCATGGTCCAGGCAAACCTGAACAGCGACGGGGAGACGGCCGCGGCGGTCATCACCGCATCGTCCAGCGAGCGCTACCCACCCCTGGTTCGCCTGGCGATCAACGCGGATCGGGCCGAGCTCGAGCGACTGGACGCCTGGGACCTCTCGGAGGTTCTGCTGATGCGTCTGCTCGGCACGCGGGGCGAGCTCGAGGGCCTCGACGGGCGGGGCTACGTGGCGTTCGCCGCCGGCCGGGGCTGGTACGCCATCGATCCGGGCGTCGAGCAGACGGTGGACCGGGTTCGAGTGAGCGGCGACACCGCCACGGCGCGCTTGCTGATCGACGGCGAGCCCACCGAGTCGTTCTTCACCTTCCGGCGCGAGGACGGCGTCTGGAAGTTCGACGAGGAGTCGTGGCGGGCCGACTACAACGCGTACATCGCCGAGGGCGCGGACGAGGCGGGCGTGTCGATCCCCGAGTACATCGTGCAGACGCTCGAGGAAGACCATGGCCGGGAGGCACCGCCCTCGATCTGGGTGCCCATGAAGAACGCGCTGTTCGGCTCCGCGCCCGCGCGGCGCGGCGGCTGAGCCCGGGCGCCCCGGGCGGGGTCGCGAGCGAGCGCCGGCGCTCGGCCGATCGGCTTCCGGCGGTCGCTATGCTTGCGCCCGCCCTTCCGAACCGACCTCCGGAGGATCGCCATGCCCGACCCCCACGCCGGCTTCGCCACCCGCGCCATCCACGCCGGGCAGTCGCCCGACCCCACCACCGGGGCCATCATGACGCCCGTCTACCTCACCTCCACGTACGTGCAGGCTTCGCCGGGCGTCATCAAGGGCAGCTACGACTACTCGCGCTCGGCCAACCCCACGAGGACCGCGCTGGAGGCCAATCTCGCGAGCCTGGAGGGCGGGCGGTTCGGCCTGTGCTTCTCCTCGGGCCTGGGTGCCCTGGACTGCCTGCTCCACACGCTCAGCGCCGGTGACCATGTCGTGCTCTGCGACGACGTCTACGGCGGGACGTTCCGCCTGCTCGACAAGGCGTACAAGCAGCTCGGGATCACGTTCACGCGCGTGGACATGACCGACCTGGGCGCCACCGAGCGGGCGATGACCCCGAGGACCCGGCTGGTCTGGGTCGAGACCCCGACCAATCCGCTCCTGAAGATCGTGGACATCGGCGCCGTCGCATCCCTGGCCGCGCGCCAGGCCAACCGCCCGCTCGTGGGCGTGGACAACACCTTCGCGACCCCCTACCTCCAGAACCCCCTCGCCCTCGGGGCCGACATCGTCCACCACTCCTCGACCAAGTACCTCGGCGGCCACTCCGACGTGATCGGCGGCGCGCTCGTCGTCAACGATGAGGCGCTGCACGCGCGCCTGAAGTTCTTCCAGAACGCCGTCGGCGCCGTGCCCTCTCCCTTCGACTGCTTCCTCCTGCTCCGTTCGACCAAGACCCTCCACGTGCGCATGGACCGGCACTGCGACAACGCGCTGCGCATCGCGCGGTTCCTCGCCGAGCAGCCGGGCGTCGAGCGCGTCACCTACCCCGGCCTCCCCGGCCACCCCCAGCAGGCGATCGCCCGGAAGCAGATGCGCGGTTTCGGGGGCATGGTCACGATGGTCCTGCGCGGCGGCCTTCCGGCCGCGCGCCGCTTCCTCGAGCGCGTCCGACTCTTCTCCCTCGCCGAGTCCCTCGGCGGCGTCGAGTCGCTCATCGAGCATCCGGCCATCATGACGCACGCGAGCGTCCCGCCGGACCTGCGCGCGGCCCTGGGCATCTCCGACGGGCTGGTGCGCCTCTCCGTGGGGATCGAGGATCCCGAGGACCTCATCGAGGACCTGCGCCGGGCGATGGCCTGAGGCCTACGGCCTGTCCGTGCCGCCCTCCGTCCCCGCCGGCGCGACCCACACCGTCACGCTGGTCTCCGGGGTGAAGTAGCGGGCGAATGCCGCGCGGACCTCGTCGGCCGTTGCCGACTGGTACGCCGCGGGCTCGTCCACGACGTCGCCCAGCCTGCGCCCGCGGTAGTCGAGCATGGAGAGCGCCCGCACCCAGTAGACCGGCTCGCGCCGGAACTGCTCCAGGCTGGTGGCGATCTGCTTCTTGGCCACCTCCAGCTCGCCGGCGGTCGGCCCCTGGTTCGCCATGTCGGCGTACATCGAACGCACCGCCTCGGCCAGCGCCCCGACCTTCCCCGGCGCGGTCGTGGAGAACGAGAGGAACAGGCCGTACCCGGGGTACTCGACGCCGGGGCTGCTCGACGCCCCGATCGAGTACACCAGCTGCTGCTCCTCGCGGATCGTCGCGATCATCCGCGTCGAGAGCACCCGGGCGGCCACATCGAGCAGCTGCGTGTCGCGCAACCGCTCCTCATCGGGCCCGAAGAACCCGGTCAGCACGACCGCCTTGTCCGTCGCCGTCGCCAGCTCCTTCGAGGCCACGATCGGCCCCGCGGGCCGCTTGATGGCCCGAAGATCGTCGAGCGTCGAGCGCCCGATCCGCGGCCGGATCGGGAGCGAGCCGAGGTACCGTTCGGCCAGCGCGAACGCCGTGTCGCGATCGAAGTCCCCCACGATGGCCACCTCGATCGGGGCCGCGCCGATGAGGTCGTGCAGCCAGGCCTGCGCCGTCTCGGGCGTCGCCCGCTGGACCTGCTCGCTCGTGAGCGGGCGCGTGCGCACCTCGCCCGGGGGATAGACCGCGTCCACCAGCACGTCCGCGAACGCGAGCTCGGGCTGGAGCCGCCGGAAGCTGATGAGCTGCTCCTGCCGCTCCTTCCACTGGTCGAGGGCCGCCGGCTCCAGCCGCGGGTCGGTGAGCATCAGGTGGGCCAGCTGCAGCCCGGTCTCGAGGTCGGTCGGGCTGCCGGACACCGAGATGCCCATCGTGTCGTCGCCGGCGCGGCCCGAAACGCCGACCTTCCGGCCCACCAGCAGGTCCGCGATGTTGGTCGAGCTCAGCGTGCTCGTCGCGGGGCGCTCCCACGCGACGCTGGCGGCCTCCGCGAGGCCCCGCGACTCGGGGGTCTCCTGGATGGAGCCGCCCGCGAGCGTGATGTTGACCGTCACCTGGTCCTTGCGCTCATCCATGAACCGGTAGTGGACGCGGATGTTGTTCGAGAACCACGCCGACCAGACCCCGCTGGCCTCGTGCCGGCTGAGCTCGACCACCCGCCCGGGCGCGGGGAGGGCCGCCATCAGGGCCGTCGGGCGCGCCGCCTCGCCCTCGGCCTCGGGCGTGACGGCCAGCGCCGCCCGTCCCAGCTCGACGAGCTCCTCCTCGCTCGGCACGCCCGCGTCCGAGCGCGTGGTGAGCACGAAGGCGACGCCCGCCGGGTCGTACCGGGCCGCGAACGCCGAGGAGACTTCCTCGGGCGTGATCGTCGGGAGGAGCGACCGGATCAGCTCCAGGTCCTGGGCCGCGCTCCGGATCGGCTCGCCATCGGCCAGGGCCGCGTTCATCCGCGCGATGAGCGCCGACGAGAGCTGCGTGGGCTCGACCTCGGCCGCCCGCTCGGCGCCGGCGAGCATCTCGGTCCGCGCATCCTCGATCTCGCGCGGGCCGAAGCCGTGCAGGCGGGCGCGCACCAGCTCGCGAGCCAGGTCGTCCAGGATCTCCCGCCAGCGGCTCGGCTCGCCAAAGGCACTCATGTCCGTGATGCGGATCGCCCGGGCGAAATCGCCCGAGGAGGCCCCCGCCCCCTGGAACGCGACCCGGCCCTCCGTCACCTTCTGGCGCATCCGGCGACCGAACGCCAGCGACCCCAGCTCATCCACGAGCTGAGCCCGGGCCTGCTCCGTGGTCGTCACCGGCTCGCCCGCCGGCCCGATCCGCAGGATCTCCACCCGGGCGCTGGCGATCTCCGGATCCGCGCCGACGATTGCCCGGAACTCCTCGACCGCGCGCACGCCCGGGTCCGCGTCCGCCGGGCGGTCGCGGCGCTCTCCGGTTCCCAGCGCGCCCCGCACGCGATCGACGACCACCGGCGGGTCGACGTCCCCCACCACCAGCAGGGTCATGTTCGAGGGCACGTACCAGCGCCCGTAGTAGTCGGTGAAGTCGTCCCGCCCCATGCCGAGGATCGTCTCCTCGAGGCCGATGGGGATGCGCCGCCCGAAGGTCGAGCCCGGGGCCCATCGCTCCCAGATGTAGTCCATGACCCGCTGCATGCCGCCCGAGCGCGCCCGCCGCTCCTCGAGGATTACCTGACGCTCCTTCTCGATCTCCGCGGGGAGCAGGCTCAGCCGGCCCGCGACATCGCCGAAGAACAGGAGGGCCTTGTCGAGCGTCTCGGGCGCGTTGTCCGGGAGCTGCAGCTGGTAGACCGTCTGGTCGAAGCTCGTGAACGCGTTCTGGTCCGCCCCGAACGTCAGGCCCAGGGACTCGAAGAACGGCACGACCGATCCCGGCGGGAAGTGCTCCGACCCGTTGAACGCCAGGTGCTCGAGGAAATGGGCGATGCCCCGCTGGCGCTCCGTCTCGTTGAGCGAGCCCGTGCTCACGTGCAGCCAGGCGACGATGCGACCCGGCGGGTTCGTGTGGCGCTGGATGACGTAGCCGAGCCCGTTGTCGAGCTCGCCCGTGACGAGGTCGGGGTTCGGAGCCAGGGGCTGGGCCCGCGCCGATGCGCCGAACAACACCAGGAGCGCGATCGCCGCCCGAACGAACCTGTTTCGCACCATGGAGCCTCCCGGCCAAGTGTACGGGCCCGCGCGAGGCCTCACTCGTCCGGGTCGAGGATCGCGCACAGGCCCCGGCACTCCTCCCCGCGCGGGAACTTCCCGGCCAGGATCCCGTCGATGGCCCGGCCGATCGTCGCCCGGATCCTGTCGTACCGGATCTGGCCCAGGTCGATGCACCCGCGCTGCCCCGTCGGCAGGTGCCAGTACTCCGCCACCCCGACGGCCGGCGTCTCGCGGTCCTCCAGCGGCACTCTCTGGTGGTGGCGCAGCGCCAGGGCGTAGATGCCCAGCTGCAGGTCGTCACCCTTGGGCTCCAGCAGCTTCTTCGACTCCGTGCCGGTCTTGTAGTCGATGATCCGGTGGCCCCTTCCCTCCCCCAGGCCGTCGAGGCGATCGAGCTTGGCGGTGAGCCTGTGGACCACGCCCCTGTGCTCGTAGCCGAAGGAGATCCCGGACTCGAGCTGCTCGATCGAGTCCTCCGCCCGGTGGAGGCGCTCGTGCGTCAGGCGCAGCATCGCGTCGAGCCGGCGCAGCTCCTCCGGGTCGGCCCGTGCCCGATCGGGCAGGATCCCGAAGTACGCGCGGCGCCCGATCTCCGCCAGCCGATCGGACCCCGGAACGCGGCGCCCGTCCGCCTCCGCCCCCCGGCACTCGTTGAAATACGCACGGAGGGCCTCGTGGGCGACTTTTCCGAACGCCAGTTCCTCTCGCTCCGGCTCCGGGACCCTTACCACGTTCTTGAGGTAGAAGCACCTGGGGCACTCCAGGTAGGCGTCGATGTAGGAGTAGCTCAGGTTGAGCGGCGGCTTCGGCGCCTCGCGGGTCGGTGCGGCCCCGGGCGTCCCCGCGAGCCGGGCCTTCAGGGCCGCCGCGTGCGCCGCCAGGGCCGGCTCGTCCGAGGCCCACGCCGGCGGATCCACGTTGGATCGGAGGTGGGCCGCGATGGCGAGGCGCCCCGCGGCCTCGCGCAGCATCGTCGCCGCCCGGTCCACATCCTCGGCGCTCGCGTCCGCGTGGTCCACGCTCTCGAGTGCGCGGGCGGCGTCCAGGCGCGCCAGCCGGCACGCCAGGTCCAGGGTCTCCCGTCGCCCCTGGCGAGCCTCGCGCGCGGTCGCGTCCCCCAGGACCCCCACTCCCGTCGCGGCCAGGCGCACCCCGGCCTCGCGCGCCCGCGCGAACACATCGGCCGCGCTGCATCTCGCCATGAGCGCGGGCCGGTCCTCCGCCAGTTCCTGCAGGAAGTTCGTCGAACTCGAGGGCCCCTTCGTGGCCCTGGCCATGAGCACGAGCCGGCGCCTGGCCCGCGTGCACGCCACGTAGAAAAGCCGGCGCTCCTCGGCCCTTCGCCTCTCCCGGGGTCCGCGCTCGTCACCCGCCCGGTCCTCCAGCCCCGGGGGCAGCTCGATGTCGTCGTCACCGCCCTTGGTCTTCGGGAATCCAGGCCCTGGGCTCACGCGCACCACGAACACCGTGTCGAACTCCAGCCCCTTGGCCGCGTGGGCCGTCAGCAGCGCGACGGCGTCCTCGTCCGAACCGCTCCCTTCCCCACCACCGTCCAGCCGATCCTCCGGGTCGCTTCCCAGCACCTCCTCGCGCTCCTTGTCCGAGAGATCCTGGAAGTACATCCAGAACGCGCGCAGGTCGCGCGGCGGATCGAGCAGGGCCAGCCGGTCCGCGGCGAACCGCAGCAGCCCCGCCAGGTGCGTCACCCGGGTCGCCCGCCCGCGCTCGTCCGCCAGGTCGGCGTGCACGATGTCCGCGCGCCGGATCAGCTCCAGGAGCGCCCGGTGCGCATCGAGCCGCGAGGTCGTCTCCCGGCAGGCGTCCAGCAGCTCCAGGAACCGGCGCACGCGCGGGTCGCCACCGGCCTCCCCCGCGCGCCGGCGCAGCCACGCCACGAACGGCCCCGCATCGCGCCGCCCGGACTCGCCCGCGGCGTGGCGCGAGGCCTCGCCCGCGTGCAGGCGCGCCCACTCCTGCACCGTCGCGCTCGGCACGGCGATCGGCGGGCGCGTCAGCAGCCACCACGCGGCGTGGTCCGCCGCCGGATCGGCCAGGAGCTCCACCCAGCGCAGCACATCCTGCACGCCGGCATCGCCCATCGCTCCCGGCCCGCGCGCCACCCGGAACGGGATGTCCTCCAGCGACAGGGCCGCCCCGATCCGCGCCAGGTCCAGATGTCCGCGCGCGATCACGGCGCACTCCCGCCACGCCCGCCCGGGCGCCCGGGCGCGTTCCGTCAGCAGCATCGCCGCGATCGTCTCCCCGTACTGATAGTCGTCTTCCGTCGCGACCCCCTCGACGCCGGCGCCCGGGCCGGCCTCCCGGCGTTCCGACGCCGGCTCCACGACCTTGTCCGGCGCGAACCGGTCGCCCGGCTCGGCGCGCTCGATCACGACCCGCGCCGCCTCGAGGATCGGGCGCTCGCTCCGGTAGTTCTCGGTCAGCTCGATCTGCGCGGCCCGCGGCCAGTGCCGCCGGAACCTCGCGAAGGCCCGGTCGTCCGCCCCGCGGAACAGGTAGATCGACTGGTCATCGTCCCCCACCACGCACAGGTCCGGGTCGCGCGGGGCGCCGCTCGCCGACTCGGCCGGGCACATCAGGCGCAGCAGCTCGATCTGACCGGCGTTGACATCCTGGAACTCATCCACCACCACGTGCCGGTAGTCGTCGCGAACGATCGCCGCCGCGCCCGCGTGCCCGCGCAGGAGCCGGATCGGGAGCAGGATCAGGTCCTCGTACGAGAGCTGCCCGCGCCGGCGGCACTCGGCATCCAGCGCCGTGTACAGGCGCGCAAAGCCAGCGAATCGCGCCCGGCGGGCCCGTTCGGCCTCCAGCGCCTCGGCCTCGAGCGCCGTCCCGTCGGCCTCCAGCCGCCCGGCCCACTCCGCGGCGAATGCCTCGACATCCTCCGGGAACTTCCCGAGGTGCCGGAACGCCTCGATGTGCCGAAGGCCCTCCTCGATGAGCGACTCGAGCCCCTCCGCCACCAGCCCATCGCCCTCGAGCACGCCGCCCCGGCGGACCACCTCGCGCGCCAGCCGCCGCCGTTGCGCCCCGTCGATGATCGTCGGCTCGGGCGGCAGGCCCAGCAGATCCGCGAACCGCGAGACCAGCCGCTGGCCGAAGCCGTGGAACGTGTGGGCGTGGACCCCATCCGCCGCCGCCGGGCCCACCGCCTCCGCCAGGCGCTCGCGCAGCTCGCCCGCCGCCTTGACCGTGAACGTGACCGCCACGATCCGCTCCGGCTCGATCCCATCGCGGATCATCCGGGCCACCCGGTGCACGATCACCCGCGTCTTGCCGGTCCCCGGCCCGGCCAGCACGATCAGCGGCCCGTCGCGATGGTCCACCGCGCGGCCCTGGGCCTGGTTCAGGCCCTCGTCCGAGCACCCGGCCGACCTGGTTGCCCGTCCCGGCATGATGGCCAGTGTAGAAGTCGGCCGGCCCGAAGCTCGCGAGCCCGCCCCCCACGATTCGGGTATGCTCGGTGCCCGGCGGTTCCCTCACGGAGGATCGGGACGCTGCATGAGCCCCGCGCGCGACAAGCCCAGCCGGCCACGCCCCACGCCCGGCGAGGGCCCGGCGCCCGGCGCCCCACGCCGCCCCGCGACCCC
>CAYWOF010000034.1:0-14899 GCA_964459825.1 uncultured Phycisphaeraceae bacterium
GGACGGTCGCGTCCTGGGGGGCGCCTTCTTGGCCACGGCGGGAGCGTAGGGCGGGGGCGCGGAACGCACGAACGTCTTCCGCAAGACACCCGGCACCCGCCACGCGGCCGCCGAGAGCACGGGATTCCCTCGGGACCGGGAGGACGCATCCCCGGCGGCACATCGGGCTTCCGCGGAACACCGGACACCGGCTACGCGGCCGTCGGGAGCATGGGATTCCCTCGGGACCGTACCCGGTGGCACATCGGCATTAGGGATGCTCGCGCGCGCGTCAGGCGCGCCCGCGCCGCGAGCGGAGGAGCGGCGCCAGCAGGACCAGCGACGTCATTGGCGCTGGGATCGTCGCGACGAAGCCCTCGTGGAGGCCCGTGGCCGTCCACCGGCCCAGCCCGCCGAAGGTCAGGCCATCGCCCGAGACCGCGTAGACGTAGAATGCTTGGAAACCGGCCGGAGTGGAAACGCCGAAGCTCGCCAGGTAGTCCGTGAGCCGGACCATGCCCGTCGAGGGGGTCCAGACGCTGGCCACGAAGTTGCCGGTAAAGGAAGCGCCACCCACCACCGTTCCGCTGTCATCGACCGCGTAGGCCGCGCTTCGCAGGTATCCGGGCACAACACCCAAATCCTGGATTCCCTGCGAGGTCCAGCGAACGGCGTGCGTCCGATTCGTCCCCGGCACGTCCGATGAGCCCACGATGACGGAGCCATCGGCATTGACCGCGAGCGCACGGTCCCAGTCGTCCACGCCGCCGCCGGGTAGGCTCGGGAGCGCCACCATGCCGCCCGCGCTCGTCCAGCGGAACGCCTCGACATCGCCGATGCTGCCGTCATCCTGGCTGATGCCGACGATGGTCGAGCCGTCGCGGCTGATGGCGTTGGCCTGGCTCAGCGTGCCGTTGGGTCGGAGGTAGCCCAGCCCCTGCGACCCGCCCGACTCGGTCCAGCGGAAGGCCTGGCCGAGGACGCTGGACGGATTGAACGTGTACTCGCACGTGCCCACCACGATGGCGCCATCCCCGCTGACCCCGCGGGCGTAGCCCATCACCGCGTTCGGGAGCAGGCCTAGATTCTGGAACGCTCCGGTCCCCTCGCGCCGGTAGGGAGTCAGGTTCGGGATCTGTGGCCCCATCGCGCCCGCCACGACGGCTCCATCCGAACTCATCCCGTAGACGCCCGTGACCGGCGGCGTTCCCGGTCCACCGAAGTCCAGCCGTCCGCCCGGTGCGGTCCAGACAAAGCCCGGGTAGTCGAGCGGTGGCGGGTCTGGGTCGCTGTACCCTGCGGCGACAGAGCCGTTCTCAGAAAGTGCCCGGACAGCGCTCTCCACTGAGGTCGGCGGGTTGCCCACGGTCCAGAACCCCGGAGTCTGCGCACCGGCCACACCGGCAAGCAGGAGCGGGACGGCGATCGCGACCATCCGAGGCAAGGCGGGCCCCCTTCTCCATCCAAGGTACGCGCAGGCGGGCCAAACGCAAGCCAAAACGTGGGCGGGTCCCACAATCAGGATGTCGTAGTCCTATTCCGATTCGGGCCTCGGAACCAAGGGTTCCTGGCAGTTCCGATTGTTCCGGTGCCGCCCCCGCCCAGGCTGTCCTTCGACTCCGGTCCACGGGCATCAAGATCTTCGGCATCCGCCACGCCGACACCGGCGCTGCATCGCGGCGCGCCGACCCGGGGGATGCGGCGCCGCGGCCTCGGTCGAACGACCGGAACACGCGCCCGCGCCCGCAGGCAAGGTGCAAGAAACGTGAAACGCGATGGTGGAGTCCCGCTGACGTTTCCTGATCCTGGCGGCCGGCGCATCGAGATGGACCTTGCTCAGCGTCGGCGCGGGGAACAGAACGGCAGACAGGCGAGCACGAGTGCCGTCATGGGCGCTGGGATCGTGGCGATGAAGCCCTCCCCGTGGCTCGTGAGGGGGTGATAGGCGCGACCCGCGAAGGTGAGCCCATCGCCCGACACCGCATTGACGAACTGCAGGTCCCAGCCGACGGGTGGCGCGATGCCATGGCCGACGAGATAGTCCGAGAGCAACACCATGCCCGTGCCCGGGGTCCAGACGCAGGCCCGGAAGTTGAAGGCACTCGAACTGGTGCCGCCGATGACGTCGCCGCTGTCGTCCACGGCGTAGGCGAGGCTCCGCGTGAACCCGGGCGCAACCCCGAGGTCCTCGACCAGGCCGTTCACCCAGCGGACCGCGTGGTTGGGCCCGCCCGCGTCCGCATCGCCGACTACTACGGACCCATCGGCATTGACGGCTCGGGCCTCGGTCCATTGGTTCCCGCCGGGGAGATGCGGGAGCAATACCATCCCCTCGGCATCGCGCCAGCGGAAGGCCTCGAACGGGCCGCCGAATGGCCCCCCCGACTGGCTCCAACCCACGATCGTGGACCCGTCGCGGCTGATCGCGTTGGCGCGGCTGTAGGTGCCGTTGGGCCGCAAGTAACCCAGGCCCTCCATCCCACCTGCTTCGGTCCAGCGGAACGCCTCCCCGTAGGCCTTGCCCATCGGCGTGTGCTCGGAGGTCCCCACGACCGTGGCGCCATCGCCGCTGATGCCCAGCGCGTACGCGCGCGTTTCGCCGGGGAGCACGCCCAGGTCCTGCGGCAGGCCGGCCCCGATGCGCCGGAAGGCCCGGATGCTCCCATCGATCAGGTCCATGCGTCCGGCCGTCGTGTCGCCGGTCGAGTTGATGGCCAAGGGGGCCACGTGCGGGGGCATCCCGGGGAGCAGACCCCAGTCCTCCCGGCCGGTCGCGGCGGTCCAGCTGAACGCGGGCTGCCCACCGACCGCGAGGTGGCCGTTCCGGGACAGTCCATACACGGAACTGGAGGGGGAACTCGGATGGTGGCCCACCAGCCAGAACCCCGGCGTCTGCGCGCCGGCCACTCCGGCGAGCAGGAGCGGAGCGGCGATGGACACGCGATGAAGCACGGGACCTCCGACTCCTCTGAAGTGTGACACGCGTTCGGGCGTTCCGCCACCGTCGGAACGAAACGTGCTGGACAACCCACGGTCTTGTGGAGTCAGGCCGGGCGCGTGGGCGGCGACGGCGATTGCCGCGCCCATGGGTTCACGATGCAAGGTGGAACCGGCGGGCCCGGGGGGAGGGCCGGTTCGGTCGGCGGTCGACGGGTTGTCCGCGGGCGCCGCCTGCGCCCCGTGCCACGCCATGAGCCCGCTTGATTATTCACCGGTTACGCGATAGGTTTGGGCCCGACGCGCGGGACGGCCCCCGGGCATCGCGGGGTGCCGCGGGACACGAGGAGAACGAACATCCGGTATCGCAGGGGCCGATTGGCCGGCGTAGCGCCGGGATGGGTTTGGTTCCGCGCGAGGGCGATGGGGCCGTGGTGCGGGCTTGCCTTCGGTGCGGGCCGGGCGGGAGGAACGTGGTGAGCGCTCGTGCCGCCGTTGCGGCCCCCATCGCCGGGTTGCTTGGCGCGCTGCTCGGTGCGGCTCCGAGCGCGCTCGGGCAGCCGGACTGCTGCGCCGCCCCGGCGGTGCCGGTGGCTGTGGCGCACGTTGCGGCGGGCGCGGCGGGTTCGGGCGCCCTGTGCGCGCCGGGATCGCCCGTGGGCATGGTCTGGATTCCCGGGGGCGAGTTCGCCATGGGCGGCACGGACCCGCTGGCGCGCCCGGATGAGTCGCCGGTCCATCGCGTGCGCGTGGATGGTTTCTGGATGGACGCGACGGAGGTCACCAACGCGCAGTTCGCGGCGTTCGTGCGAGCGACCGACTACAGGACCATCGCGGAGCGCCCGGTGGATTGGGAGGCCCTCAAGGCCCAGTGCCCGCCCGGAACGCCCAAGCCTCCGGACGAGATGCTCCGGCCGGGGGCCCTCGTGTTCACGGCCCCCGATCACCCGGTGGACCTGCGCGACTACGGCCAGTGGTGGAAGTGGACGATCGGGGCGAGCTGGCGCTCGCCCGAGGGGCCGGGGAGCACGATCGAGGGGCGGGACGACTACCCCGTCGTCCACATCGCCTTCGAGGATGCGGTGGCCTACTGCGCGTGGGCGGGCAAGCGTCTGCCCACCGAGGCCGAGTGGGAGTACGCCGCGCGGGGCGGGCTGGCGGGCCGGGTCAACCCGTGGGGCGATGAGCCGATCGACCCGTCGCGCGCCAACACGTGGCAGGGTCACTTCCCGGACCGGAACAGCCGGGCCGACGGGTTCGCGGGGGGCGCGCCCGTGCGGTCGTTCCCCGCCAACGGCTACGGGCTGTACGACATGTCCGGCAACGTGTGGGAGTGGTGCGCCGATCTGTACCGCCCGGACACGTACGCGCGCCGGGTGCTGGAGCTGGGCGCGGAGGGCGTGGCGGTCAATCCCACCGGACCGGACACGAGCCTCGACCCGCGGAACCCCGATGCGCCGGAGAGCCGCGTGCACCGGGGGGGCTCGTTCCTGTGCAACGACGCGTACTGCGCCTCCTATCGCGCCAGCGCGCGGATGGCGTGCACGCCCGACACGGGCATGTCGCACCTGGGGTTCCGGTGCGTGCTGACCCCCGCCATGCTCGAAGCCAAGCCCCCACCGGGCGCGCCGGCGCCCCCCCCGGCCGCGGATCGATGACCCACCCCGCTCAGGAGATTGACCCGTGATCCGAGGTTTGCGCATCGCCATCGCGGCCCTCACCGTCGCATCGTTCGGCGCCGCGACCGGCGCCCAGCCCGGCGCCGCCCCTTCGAGGAGGCCCAACATCCTCATCATCTGGGGCGATGACATCGGGTACTGGAACCCGTCGTGCTACAACCAGGGGATGATGGGGTACAAGACGCCCCACATCGACCGGATCGCGCGCGAGGGGGCGCTCTTCACGGACTGGTACGGGCAGCAGTCGTGCACGGCCGGGCGCGCGTGCTTCATCACGGGCCAGGTGGGGTTGCGCACGGGCATGCTCAAGGTGGGCATGCCGGGCGCGAAGGAGGGCCTCAAGGCCCGGGACGTGACCATCGCCGAGCTGCTCCGGGCGCGGGGCTACATGACCGCGCAGTTCGGCAAGAACCACCTGGGCGACGCGGACGACACGCTCCCGACGGCGCACGGGTTCGACGAGTTCTTCGGCTCGCTGTACCACCTCAACGCGGAGGATGAGCCCGAGCACCCGGACTACTTCAAGGACCCGGAGATGAGGAAGCGGTTCGGGACGCGCGGGGTGATCCACAGCTGGGCCAACGCCGACGGCACCCAGCGGATCGAGTCCACCGGCCCGCTGACGAAGAAGCGGATGGAGACGATCGACGAGGAGTTCACGCGGGCCTCGCTGGAGTACCTGGAGCGGGCCGCCCGGTCCGACAAGCCGTTCTTCCTCTGGTGGAACTCGACGCGGATGCACATCTGGACGCGTCTGAAGGCCGAGAGCCAGGGCAAGACCGGCCTGGGCGTCTACCCCGACGGCATGGTCGAGCACGACGCGATGGTGGGGCAGCTGCTGGACAAGCTGGAGGCGCTGGGCCTGGACGACAACACCATCGTGATGTACTCGACCGACAACGGCGCCGAGAAGTTCACCTGGCCCGACGGGGGGCAGTCGCCCTTCCGCGGGGAGAAGAACACCAACTGGGAGGGCGGCTACCGCGTGCCCTGCGCCATCCGGTGGCCCGGCGTCATCAAGCCCGGCACGGTGCTCAACGACATCTTCGCGCACGAGGACATGCTGCCGACGCTGCTGGCCGCGGCGGGCGATCCGGACGTGAAGGAGAAGCTGCGCCGGGGGATGGAGGTCGGGGGCAAGACCTTCAACGTGCACCTGGACGGGTACGACATCACGGACGCGCTGGCGGGCCGGGGGCCCAGCCCGCGCCGCGAGTTCTTCTACTTCAACGACGACGGGTCGCTCGTGGGGCTGCGGTACGACCAGTGGAAGATCGTGTTCGCCGAGCAGCGCGGGCACGGGATGAACGTCTGGGAGGAGCCCTTCGTGGCCCTGCGCCTGCCCAAGCTGTTCAACCTGAGGTCCGATCCGTTCGAGACGGCCGACCACGAGGGGATGGACTATGAGCGGTGGCGGGTCGAGCACGTGTTCCTGCTCTACCCCGCGCAGCGCTACGTCGGGGAGTTCCTGTCCACGTTCCAGGAGTTTCCGCCGAGCCAGAAGCCGGGCAGTTTCTCGATCGACCAGGCGCTCGAGGCCCTGCGGCAGAGCATCGGCAGATGAGCGGGGGGGCCGGTGCCGGCGGGCGGGTCCGGCCCGGTGCGACGGCCTCCGACGGAAGGTAACATGCCGGGCGGCGGCACGGGAGCCGTCCGCTCCGGCTCTTTCGAGGAAGGAAGGCGATGCTGAGGAACCAGAGTTGGTCCGTGGCGGTTGGCGTGGTGATCGCGTGGGCCCCGGCGGGCGCCGGCGCGCAGCCCGGCGGGCCGGGCGCCGGGCCGCCGGACGGGCTCGACCGCACGGTCCTGCCGATTCCCGAGCCGGCGGTCGATCCCATCACGGAGCTCGACGCGCGCCAGGCCAAGGCCCCGCCCCGGTTCGAGGTCAAGGCCCCGCCGGGGGCGCCGAACGTGGTGATCGTGCTGATCGACGACATCGGCTTCGGGCACAGCAGCGCGTTCGGCGGGCCGATCCACATGCCGACGCTGGAGAGGCTGGCCTCGAACGGCCTGAGGTACAACCGGTTCCACACCACGGCGCTGTGCAGCCCGACGCGGGTGGCCCTGCTGACGGGGCGCAACCACCACGTGAACAACGCGGGCGCCATCATGGAGCTGGCGACCGGCTTCCCGGGCAACACCGGCGTGCGACCGCTGAGCGTGACGCCGCTGGCGGAGATTCTCCGGCAGAACGGCTACAGCACCGCGGCGTTCGGGAAGTACCACGAGACCGCGCCGTGGGAGGTCTCGGTGTCGGGCCCGTACGACCGCTGGCCGACGCGGTCGGGGTTCGACAAGTTCTACGGGTTCATCGGGGGCGAGACCAACCAGTGGGCCCCGGCGATCTTCGACGGGGTGACGCGCGTCGAGCACCGGCAGGGCCCCGACTACCACTTCACGACGGACATGACCGACCAGGCGGTCAACTGGGTCAGCGCCCAGCAGGCCCTCACGCCCGACAAGCCGTTCTACCTGTACTTCGCCCCCGGCGCCACGCACGCTCCGCACCACGTCCCGAAGGAGTGGATCGCCAGGTACAAGGGCCGGTTCGCCGGCGGCTGGGACCGGCTCCGGGAGGAGACCTTCGCGCGCCAGAAGGAGCTGGGCGTGATCCCCGCCGATGCGCGGCTCACGCCCCGGCCGGCGGAGATCCCCGCGTGGG
The DNA here is from genome assembly GCA_964459825.1 of uncultured Phycisphaeraceae bacterium. Taxonomy (GTDB): domain Bacteria; phylum Planctomycetota; class Phycisphaerae; order Phycisphaerales; family UBA1924; genus CAYWOF01. Next base: position 7,258 of record CAYWOF010000034.1, read on the forward strand.
AGAGCACGAGCGCGGAGGCCAGGCCGCTCTTCGAGCGTCAGATGGAGACCTTCGCCGGCTTCGCCGAGCACACGGACCACGAGGTCGGCCGGCTGGTGGCGCGGCTGGAGGCGATCGGCGAGCTCGACAACACGCTCTTCTTCTACATCGTCGGCGACAACGGCGCCAGCGCCGAGGGCGGGCCCGAGGGCACCTACAACGAGATGATGGCCCTCAACGGCATCATCGGTCGGGCTGACCAGATGCTGGGGCACATCGAGGACTGGGGCGGCCCCACCACCTTCCCGCACTTCGCCATCGGCTGGGCCTGGGCGGGCAACACGCCCTTCCAGTGGACCAAGCAGGTCGCCAGCCACTTCGGCGGCACCCGCAACGGCATGGTGCTGCACTGGCCCCGGAGTGTCCGGTCCGGGGGCGGGATCCGCTCGCAGTTCCACCACGTGGTCGACGTGGCCCCGACGGTGCTGGCCGCGGCGGGGCTGCCCGAGCCGAAGACCGTCAACGGCATCGCGCAGCGCCCGATGGACGGCGTGTCGATGCTCTACTCGATCGACGATGGGACCGCCCCGGGCCGGCGCACCACGCAGTACTTCGAGATGTTCGGCAACCGCGGCATCTACCACGAGGGGTGGGTGGCCTGCACGCGTCACTCGATCCCGTGGGACATGGCCGCGAAGATCCCGTCCCTGCAGGACGACGTGTGGGAGCTGTACCACGTCGATGCCGACTTCAGCGAGGCCAACAACCTGGCCGGGCAGAACCCCGAGAAGCTCAAGGAACTCCAGGAGGTCTTCCGCCGGGAGGCGATCCGGAACCACGTCTTCCCGATCGACGACCGGCGTTCGGAGCGGTTCATCCCCTCGATCGCCGGCCGGCCGGACCTGATGGGCGGGCGCACATCGCTCACCGTGTACCCCGGCATGAGGGGGATGATGGAGAACGCGTTCATCAACGTGAAGGGCGTGCACCACACCATCACGGCCGAGATCGAGGTCCAGGACGGCGCGGCCTCGGGCGTGATCATCGCCCAGGCCGGCTACTTCGGCGGCTGGACCCTGTACATGAAGGATGGCCGGGTGCACCACGAGTACAACTTCTTCGCCCTGGAGCGGACCAACATCGGGGCGGGCACGCCCCTCGCGCCCGGGAAGCACACCATCGTGTACGAGTTCATCCCGGACGCGGCCAAGCCGGGCACGGGCGGCAGGTCCATCCTCCGCATCGACGGCCAGCAGGTGGCCGAGGGGCGGATCCCGAAGACCCAGCCGTTCGCGTTCTCCGCCGACGAGGGCGCCGACGTGGGCGAGGACGCCGAGACCAACGTGTCGCCCGATTACAGGCAGGGCGACAACCGATTCACCGGGCGCATCGAGCGGATCACCATCGAGCAGAAGTAGGCGGGCGTGCGGCGACGAGACCGGACGCCGTCCACGAAAGGAGCCGGAGCATGATCCCATGGAGCGGATGGGCCCGCCTCGCGGCCCTGGCCTGGCTCGCCGGCGCCCCGTTGCCGGGCGCCCTGGCGCAGACCGATTCGGCGGACGATGCCGGCGCGCTCGGCGCCTCGGAGAGCCCGTGGCGGGCCGAGGTGGGCCTGTGGGCGTGGATCATGGGCATCGACGGGGACCTGGGCGTCCGCGGCCAGACCGCGAGCGTCAGCGGGAGCTTCATCGACCTCCTCGAGACTTCGGACTCGATCTTCGCGTTGTCGGGGCGCATCGAGGTGGGCCACGGGCCGCTCGCGGGCTACCTGGATGGGCTCTACGCGGACCTCGGCGCGGACAACCAGACCGGGCCCGGAGGGGGCGAGGTGGATGTCGAGTTCGAGCAGGAGATCCTGGACTTCGGCCTCATGTACCGCCTGGGCACGTGGGCGCCCTCCGGACCGGCGGGGGACAACCCGCGATTGACGACCCTCGACGTCTACGGGGGCGGGCGGTACTCGGGCCTCGAGATGACGCTGCGACCGGCCGGCGCACCGAGCGTATCGGGGAGCGAGGACTGGGTCGATCCGGTCGTGGGCGCGAAGATGGTGATCCCGCTCGCCGAGCGCTGGCACCTGAGCATCAACGGCGATGTGGGCGGGTTCGGCGTCGAGTCCGATCTCACCTGGTCGGCCACGGGCCTGCTCGGGTACGACTTCTACCTGTGGGGGAACCCGGCGTCGGCGCTGGCGGGCTACCGCGCGATCGGCTGGGATTACTCCAGTGGCGCCGCGGGCGATGAGTTCACGTGGGATGTGGTGCAGCACGGCCTGATCCTGGGCCTCTCGGTCCAGTTCTGATTCCGGCCGGCGCGGTCCCGGGCGGAGCGCCCGAGTCTCAGGCGAGCGTGCCGTGCAGGCTCAGGCGGTCGGCGCGGTCGATGCGCACGCGGACGATCGAGCCGACGAGCGCATCGGCGCGCGTCGGCGGCACCTCGACGAAGGCGATGAGATCGCCATCGGTGCGCCCGGTGAGCTGGATGGTCCGATCGGTTCCGGGCGATGGGCCGGGGTGCGGAGCGGGCGGTGCGGCCCTGCCGTTCCCGGGCGCTCCGACGTCGCGCCCGCCCACCGTCACCGCCACGGCCTCGCGCCGGCGGATCTGGCCCTTGCTCAGGCCCTCCTCGCGCAGCGAGCGCCGGCTTACACCCTCGATCAGCACGTCGAACGTGCGCCCGACCTGGTCCTGCGCGATCGCGTCGCTCACCCGCGCCTGGAGCGCCAGGAGAGCGTTGTTCCGCCGGCGCTTGGTCGGCTCGGGGACATCGTCGGGCAGCCTGTCGAAGGCGACAGTGCCGGGGCGCGCCGAGTACTTGAAGATGAACGCGTTCTTGTAGCGGGCCCGCTCGAGGAGGCGGGTGGTGGCCGCGAAGTCGTCGTCGGTCTCGGTGGGGAAGCCGACGATGAAGTCGCCGCTGACCATGAGGGGCCGGCCGATCTCGGGCTGGTCGAGGCAGCCCCGCGCGCGCTCGAGAAAGTCGAGGTACTCCTCGGCCTCGTACCCGCGGTTCATGAGCTTCAGGATGCGGTTGGAGCCGGACTGGGCGGGGGCGTGCAGGTAGCGGCAGATGCGCGGGTGGTCGCGGATGGCCTCGAGCACATCGACGCCGAAGTCGCGCGGGTAGCTGGTGACGAAACGGAGGCGCCGCAGGGCCGGCACCTCGTCGTGGATGCGGGCGAGCAGGTCGGCGAAGGTGGTGACGCGCTCGCCGGCGAACGGGTCGCGCGCGTGCCCGCCGGCGTGGCTCCGGCCCTTCTGCGGCTGGGTGACGCCGTGGAGCGTGACGGCCGCGCCGTGCTCGAAGCGGTAGTGGTTGACGGTCTGGCCCAGGAGGGTGATCTCGACGATGCCGGCATCGACCAGGCGCCGGCACTCGTCGACGATGTGGTCGGGGGGGCGGTGGACCTCGGCGCCGCGCGTGAACGGGACGACGCAGTAGGTGCAGAACTTGTTGCACCCGCGCGTGATGCGGACGTAGGCCGAGCCGCGGGCGCCCTCGTCGGCCGGGTCGAGCGGGGAGATGGAGCGGGAGAGGTCGAGGAGCTCGAGGGTGTCCCCGGCGGCGGCCAGGGTGGCGCTGCGGCGCGAGGCGTTGCCCTGGAGGGCGACCTGGACTCCTCTCCCGGCGGGTCCCCGTCGCGGAGTCTCTTCGTCTCCCGGTCTCTTCGTCTCTTCCTCGAGCGCCGCGCCCGTCCGCACCGCGTTGTCGAGGAGCACGGGGAGCTTGTCGAGCTCCCCCGGCCCGCACAGGACATCGACGACGGGCATGCGGCGCGCCAGGGCCACGCCCTCGCGCTCGGCCAGGCACCCGAGGACGCCGACGATGAGCCCGGGCTGGCGCCGCTTGCGGATGGCCAGCTCGCCCAGGCGCGACCAGACCTTCTGCTCCGCGTGCTCGCGCACGGAGCAGGTGTTGTAGAGGACGATGTCGGCCCCGTCGGCATCGGGCGTGAAGCGGTAGCCCAGCGCGCGGAGCTGGCCGGCGACGAGCTCGCTGTCCAGCTCGTTCATCTGGCAGCCGAAGGTCTCGAGATAGATGGAGCGGGCGGGCACGGGGAGAAGGGTAGGGGCGGGGGGCGGTGCGATGGGAGGGGGGCACGGAGGCCGGGGATGTTTGTCAGCCCATCATGACAAGTTGAAACGGCGAGGCGGGGACCTCTCGCCCCTCATCTTGTCACCTTGTGATCGTCATGCTCGTCACCCTCCCACGCCGCCCCCGAACTACTCTTCCGGCATGTGGCGCGGCATCTCGCTGGCCAACAAGTGCCTGCTGCTCTTCGGCGGGGCGGTCATCCTGATCGTCCTGCTGGCGCTGTCCGTGCCCTGGCTGCGGATGGATGCGCTGGTCGACGAGGGGCAGCTGGAGCTCTCCCGGCGCCTGGCCGAGGTCTGGAAGACCCTGGACGATCAGGCGGGCGAGGGAAGGGACGCGGAGGCGGCCGCGGACCCGGAGGGCCTGGAGCACGGCGGCATCCGCGCGCGGCTCCTGCCCGTGGCGCGGGCCGAGGCCGAGGGCGCGGAAGACCCGTTCATCGCCCGGGCCCTGCGGGTCTTCCGGCGCGACGCCCAGCGCCAGGACCTCCAGACCGCCACGTGGAGCATCGCGGCGCGCCAGTATCGCTACGCCCGGGCCCTGCGCGGGCCCGACCAGGCCCTGGAGGGGCTGATCCTCATCCAGCGCCGGCCCTTCGCGGCCACGCGCCTGTCCATCATCAACACCGCCTACGTGCTCGGCGCCGGCTTCGTCGTGCTGGGCCTGGCGGTGCTGGTCTTCTACCTCATCACGCACCAGCTCATCCTCAGCCCCGTGCGCGAGCTCAAGCAGACGGCCGAGCGCGTGCGCGAGGGCGACCTGTCCATCCGATCGGCCATCACGACCGGGGACGAGTTCGAGGAGCTGAGCGAGACGTTCAACGCCATGCTCGCCGAGCTGGTGCGCTCGCACGACCAGCTCCGGGCCATCAACCGGGCGATGGACGTCAAGCTCTCCGAGCTCTCCGAGGCCAACACGGCCCTGTACGAGGCGGCCCGGCTCAAGGGGGAGTTCCTGGCCAACGTCAGCCACGAGCTGCGCACGCCGCTGAACTCGATCATCGGGTTCGCGGAGCTGCTCCTGGAGATCGCCCGGGCCGAGGCGGACGCGGGGGACGACAGCACCCGCCTGTCCAAGCGGATCCGTTTCCTGGAGAACATCGTCTCCGCCGGGCGCGGGCTGCTGGACATGATCAACGACCTGCTGGAGATGGCCCGGATCGAGGCGGGGAAGGCCGAGCTCAAGCCCGAGCGCGTCAACCTGCGCGAGGTGTGCGAGGGGCTGGTCGGGCTCATCGCCCCCCAGTCGCAGAAGAAGGGGCTGGACCTGACGCTCGAGGTGGCCGAGGATGTGCCGCTGCTGGAGACCGATCTCAAGAAGTTCCAGCACATCGTCTTCAACTTCCTGAGCAACGCGGTGAAGTTCACGCCCAGCGTTGACCGCGACGGTCGCGCCGGGCGCGTCACCCTGCGCGCCGAGCGGCTCGTCGGACGCGGCGGGCCCGAGGTGGCCGGAGGGGGCGACGGGGGCGAGGAGCGCATCCGCGTGAGCGTCATCGACACCGGGCCCGGCATCGCCCCCGCCGACCAGCAGCGGATCTTCGAGAAGTTCCAGCAACTCGACGGGAGCCACACGCGCGAGCACGCCGGCACGGGCCTGGGCCTGGCCATCAGCCGCGAGCTGGCGGGGATGCTCCAGGCGGAGATCCAGCTCGTCAGCGAGCCGGGGCGCGGCTCCATGTTCAGCCTCATCCTGCCCCTGCGGCTCGATCCCGGGCGCGCCGCCGAGACCCGCCTGGAGGCCGCCTTCCGCGGGACCCTCGCGGGAAGGCGGGCCTGGGTCTGACGGCGGGGCGAAGGAGAGGCGAGGAGAAAGTCCAAAGCACAGAGCACAAAGCACAAAGCGCAAAGCGCCAGGAGCGGGCGACCTCCCATTTGTACTTTGTGCTTTGTACTTTGTACTTTCTCTTGCTTTCCCCGGGCGCTACCCCCCCGACTTTCACGTTTCTTGCGCCTTGGTCCGTCCCCGCGTCACGGCCCCGATGTGGTGCCGGATCGTCGGGCGCCCGCGTCCGTCCGCGGGCCACTCGACCGCCACCACGTCCACCCGGAGCCCGCGCTCGGGCCAGCGGTTGAGGCGCGCCAGGGCCCGGGCGATCCCGCGCAGCGTCCGGCGCTTGCGCGCGTGCACGCTGGCCTCCGGCGGCGGCGAGCCCCCCGGCGCGGGGATCCGCGTCTTGACCTCGACCACCACGATCGTCCGTCGGTCCGGCGCCCGGCAGACCAGGTCCGCCTCGCCGAAGCGGAGGCGCACGTTCCGGGCCAGGATGCGGTACCCGGCGCGGCGCAGGAACCGGGCCGCGGCCCGCTCGCCCGCCCGCCCCAGGCCCGGCCGATCGAGGGGCCCGCGCGGGGCGACCGCGCGCCGGATCAGGCCCGCCAGCCAGCCGACCGCGCCCCTCACGGCGCGCCCGTGGCGCCCGGGCCGTACCGCTCCTCCGCGATGTCCACCAGGGCGCGGGTCATGACCGTCAGGTCCGTGTAGCTGGCGCGGGTCTTGAGGCGCTCGATGTAGCGCATCAGCTCCAGGTCCATCTTCTGGTTGGCGATCGTCTCGTCGATCTCGAGCTGCACGGCGCGGTCGGTGAGCGGCCGGCTGGTGCGGCGCACGGCCTCGAGCTGGGCCCAGCCGGTGTACGCGGTGCCCCCGCGCGTGAAGGCGATGGGTCCGGCCCAGGCCCCGGGCTCCAGGGCGCGCGCCGCCTCGTTGAGCTCGGGGATGTCGAAGAGCTCGGCCCGCGCCAGCTCCCCGGTGAACGCCACCTCGAAGAGCCCGCCCTGGTCCGGGCGCAGCTGGTTGACCGGGAGCGAGGCCGCCGCCGCGAACCCGTCGCCCCGGGCCAGCGCCGACTCGACCTGGCTCACCGCGTCGGCGTCCGCCGCGGGCACCCGGATCAGGCGCACGACCGCGACGGGGTCGGGGTTGAACTGCTTGGGGTGCTTCTCGTAGTAGTTGCGGATCTCCTGCCAGCTCACCACCACGCGGTTGCGGATGGTCTGGCGCAGCTGGTGCGAGATGAGCATCACCGACTCGCGCGCCCGCAGGTACTCCTCCTCGGTCTGGCCCTTCTCCTCCTGGAGCGTCCGGGCCGCCGCGGCGCGGCTCCCCCGGTTCTCCCGGCGCAGGTCCTCGCGCATGCGCTCCATGAAATACTTCAGGCCCTCGCGCTCCTCCGGCTTGAGCGAGGCGATCGCCTCGGCCTGGAGCAGCTCGTCCCGGAGCTGGTCGTCGAGCGCCTTGCGGATGATCTGCGTCGCCGAGGCCCGCCACGCCTGGGACGTCGCCCCGGGCTTCTCCGCCTCCGCCCGCAGCCGGTCGGCCAGCGGCGCCAGGAACGCCGTGGCGAAGATCGGACGCCCGTTCATGTCCCCGACCTTGGCGTCCACCAGCACGGGCGCGCCATCCGGGCGCGGCGGGGCCGGGGTCGCGCCCGTCGCCCCGCCCTCCGGCGCTCCGACGATGGCCGCGACGTCCACCACGCCCTCGCCGGCGGCCTCCGGGCTCAGTCGCGTCATGCGCTCGAGCGAGGAGGCCAGGCCGTCGCTCAGCTCAACCACGTCGAGGG
>CAYWOF010000035.1:0-7065 GCA_964459825.1 uncultured Phycisphaeraceae bacterium
ATCTCGGCCGCGGCGGCGGCGGCCTCTTCGGGGGTGCGCGTCCCCAGGAAGTGGGTCTCCAGCTGGAGGCGGATCTTCTCCATCGCCTTGTTCTGGATCTGGCGTACGCGTTCCTTGGTGACGCCGATGATCTGCCCGACCTGCTCGAGGGTCATGGGGCGCTCGCCCTCGGCCGACTCGAGGCCGAAGCGGTGCTCGATGACCGTGCGCTCAACGTCGGTGAGGTCGGCCCGGTTGTCCAGGACGATGCGCTTGACCTCGTCGGCCGCGTCGCGTTCGAAGCCCTGGCGCTTGGTCTCGAGGTAGTTGGAGCGTTCGAGCTTGGGGTCGAAGTCGGTGGGGAAGCGCTGGCGGTACTTGGAGAGCTTCATGCCCTGGCGGCTGAAGGCCTTGAGGATGGCGCGGCAGGCGTAGGTGCTGAACTTGTACCCGCGCCCGGCGTCGAACTTGTCGACCGCGCGCAGGAGGGCCATGTTGCCCTCGCTGACCAGGTCGGCGAAGTCCACCTCGCTCATGCGGGTGCGCTTGGCCATGGCGAGCACGAGGGCGAGGTTGGTCTCGGCGATCTGCTCGCGGATGACGTCGGCCCGGCGGTACCAGCTGAGGATCTGCTCGGCCTGCTCGCGCGAGGGCTTCTTGGTCGGCGAGGACCAGGCGTCCTGCTGGAGCTTCCAGACGCGGTAGCGCGCGTAGTTGAACTGGTGGAAGAGGACCTTCTCCTCCGCGCCGGTGAGGATCACCTGCTGGCTGCTCTTGACCGTGCGCCCGCGCGCGGCGGAGAGGTCGTCCATGACCGGGTGGTACCACGAGGTGTCCGGCTTCTGGATGTCGGGCGCCAGGTCGTAGATCTTCTTCTCGGCCTCCTTCTCGTAGAAGGCGGGGCTGTCGATGAAGTCCTGCTCCCCGGCCATGATCTGGTTGAGGAGCTTCTCGTCGTCGATGCTGAGGCTCTTGCGCACGCCGACCGCGCCCGAGGCGATCGCCGCGGACGCGCCCACGCCCGCGCGGTCCCGACGGCGGACCTGCTCCAGCGGGCTCGGGGATGTGCGGGTCGTCCGGTTCATGCGCTCGCGCCGTCTCGTCCGGGGTTCCAGGGTCGCCGCCTCGGCCGCTCGTGCCATCGGATCCTCGCTCCAAACAGCGCCCGGCGAGGGTCGCTTGGCTATCGGCCGGGCGTTCGATCCGGCCACAGTCCTTCACCGCCCGGGTCGGCACGAGCCTACCCGGGCCACGAAGTTCATGCTCGCTGCCTCGTGCCCATCCGCCGCCCACACCCGGTGCCTCGGACCACCATCCGGCTCCGGTGTTCGCCAAACTCCCTGCTCAACAGGGTTGCCGGGATTGCCATCGGCCGTGCGATCGGGTTGCGGCCTCGTGTTTCAAGCCCTGAGGACCTCACTCGGGTCCTCTCTGGAGTCATACGGCGTCAAGTGCCCTTTGTTTCCCTCAGGTTAGAACATTTCCAGTGTGAAGTTCCGCTTCTGCCTGTCTTGCCCAACTTGCCGGATAGTCACCCGCCGCCACCGCGTGCGGTATTTGATAGGGGTACAATCCATTGACCGTCCGAGAAGTGTCGGCTAGGCTCGTCCACGAGCCGTCGGGCAATCTGTCGACACCACCGTCCTCATGAACAGCATACCGAGTTCGCGCCGTATCGCAAGTCCAAAACCCGCGGCAAAGCTAATAGTCACTAGCATCGTGTTGTTTGGTTAATGCACGGTATTCGAGAAGGAGCCGATCCATGCCGTTCAGCCTCCCGAACCTGCCGTACGCCTTCGAGGCCCTCGAGCCCCACATCGATACCCAGACGATGCAGATTCACTATGGGCGGCACCACAAGGCCTATGTGGACAACGCCAACAAGGCGCTGGAGGGAACCCGCTGGGCGGACATGCCCGCCGAGCAGGTCGTCACGCTGCTGGAGGAGATTCCCCAGGACAAGCGGGCCGCGGTGCGGAACAACGCGGGCGGGCATGTGAACCACTCGATGTTCTGGCAGCTGATGGCGCCCGCGGGCGCGGGGGGCGGCAGGCCGATCCTCGGGCTGGATGTCTGGGAGCACGCGTACTACCTGAAGTACCAGAACAAGCGGGCGGACTACATCGCCGCGTGGTGGAACGTGGTCAACTGGGGGCGTGCGGCGGAGAACTTCGCCAGGGCTTCGGCGTGAGCGTGCCCCGCCGCGGGGCGGCGGGAGGCGGTCCTGCCGGCGGGCGCGGGCCATCGGGACGCCACGGCAGGTGGGGGAGCGCATGAGCGACACGTCCGAGCCCGCGCCCGGTGCATCCTCCGGCCCGCGCACGGGCGTCGAGCCCGCGTCGACGGCGGGCCGGCGCCTGGCGTTCTGGGTCTTCGTGCTCAGCCCGCTGGCGGTGCTCGCCGTGCTGGTGGCGCTGATCGCGATCTCGCTCGAGCGCGGGCCGCGGATGCACGAGCCGCCGGTCGGAGCGGGCGCCGGGCACACGGGGATGAGCAACGAGTTCGGGGGCGGGTCGAGGTAGGCGACGGGCGATGGCTCCCCGGGGCTCAGGGGGAGAGGTCCGCGGCGGCGACGATCCCGAGCACGTAGTCGAGGAACTGGCGGATCGGATCGGCGGAGCTTGTGGGGATTGGGGTGGGACCGGTGAGATCGATGGGGCCGCCGATGGGTCCGGTCGCCTCGATGTAGGACTCGCGCTCGAGCACCGCCATGTCGGGCACGGGCTCGATGGTCGTGAGGTTGAGGCGGGTGGACCGCGCCGGCTCGAGGAGGAAGACGCGATCGAACGCGGCGTCGAGCCAGATCACGACGATGGTGCCCTCGGAGGCGGCCATGACGCGGGGGGTCTGGATCATGGGCCACCAGCCGATGGCGTAGGTGTAGCCGCCCGAGGTGTGCCAGGTGGGCGCCGAGGTGACGTACTTGCCCTCGCCGTAGGCGCCCGCGCCCGGCGGGTAGGCCCCGAAGAGGACGGTGTAGTCGTGTGTGTGCCCGGCATCCTGGCCGCGGATGTGCACGACCATGTTGTGCTCCGTGCGCAACGGGACACCCTTGTTGAGGATCAGGGTGCCGTCGGCGACGGCGCCGGCGGGGCGCGACCGGCACGCCGCGAGGGTGGCCAGCGCGCAGAAGGCCACGAGTGCGCCACGAGTCCCACGAGCCATTGGGGCGTCTCCTCAGGCGCGCCGCAGGAGGCCGGCGCGCCGAACCCGGACGATCCACGCCGCGAGCGCGGCGGCGATGAGCATCGAGAGTAGCGGAACGGCGGGATTGCACAAGTAGGATGCCTGCCGAAAGGCGAACAGCGAGAGCACCGTGGCGAGCCCGGTCAGGCCGGCGCCGGCCAGCGCCATGGGAGCCAGGCGCCCCCCGGTGAGCCAGGCACCGGCCATGCCGACGAGCGATCCGACCCCGACGAGGATCGCGATGTGCAGGGGGCGCGGGAGTCGGATGACGGGCCCGCCCAGGAGCGAGTCGAGGCCCACGGCGTGCGCGAAGGGAGGCCGGATCCGGCGCCCGCCGGGGTAGGGGTGCTCGTCGGGGTTGTGCGCGCCGCGCCGGAAGTTGGCGATCAGAATGGCCTTGCCGTCGAGCCGGTCCCGGAGCGCGGCACCGTCGAGGGTGAACAGCTCCTCGTAGGGGATGGTGGCGCTGCGCAGGGCCTCATCACCGGGCATCCGGAGCACGAGGCCGCCGACCACGTCGCCCGGCTGGAGGCCGGGCGAGGCGAACCCGCTCGAGAGCGTGGTGAACTGGCCGAGGGGGATGAGGCGGGGCGCGGGCGGGTTGCCGGGCGCGCGATCGAACCGGACCTCGACGGTCCCCGGGCCGGCGCGGAGGAAGTACTCGGCGTTGGCTCCCGGGTGGAGTGTGGCGCTGAAGGCCTCCAGGGCCAGCGAGGGCATGGGGACCTGGGTGCGCCGCTGCGCGACGGCGTCGAGTTTCCACGCGACATCGGCGTCTCCGACGAAGGTGACGCCGCCCCAGCGCACGCCGGCGGCACGGAGGGCGGGGCGGATGTCCGGGGCCTCGTCGGGTCCGAGCGCCCACGCGGCGCCGACCACGGTGTCCACGCCCGCGCCGCGGAGCGCCTGAACGCCGGCGGCGAAGCCCTCGTCGTGCCCCTCGACCCGGAAGAGGGAGTCCCACACGACGACGCGGGCCCGGATGCCGGCGCCGGCGAGTCGCTCCATGAGCCGGCCGTGGAGGGGACGCCAGGTGGCCATCTGCGTGTTGGCGACGCCCTCGACGCCCGCGGCGCGGGCGAGCTCCTCGCCATCGGTCGCGTCGGTCATCGCGACGACGCGGACGTGCTCCAGGCGTGGTGCGCCCGGGGGCGCGGCCAGCGCGATCACCGTTCGCTCGAACCAGGCGCCGAAGGAGGTCCAGCGGAAGACGGCCGAGGGCCCGGGCCAGAGCCCCGCGAGGAACCCGGCGCCGGCGGCGAACAGGCTCGCGCCCACGGGATGGCGGAGCGCGGAGGAGCGGGCGCGCGTGCGCAGGATGTAGGCCGCGCTGTCGCGTCGCGCCGCGATGGGTTGTGAGGCCAGGAGGCGGCGGATGTCGTCGGCCAGGTCGGCGGCGGAGGCGTAGCGCCGGTCGCGGTCCTTGTGGAGGGCCCGGAGGATCACGGTCTCGGTGTCGCCGCGCAGCGCCGGATCGATGGACGAGGGTCGGAGGGGCGTGTGCTCGCGCACGAAGGCGGGGGCCTGCGCGGGGGTGACGCCAGTCAGGTCGTGGGGCAGGCGGCCGGTGAGCAGCTCGAAGAGGACGACGCCGAGGGCGTAGACGTCCGAGCGGGCGTCGAGCTCGCGCGGGTCGGCCTCGAGCTGCTCCGGGCTCATGTACTGGAGCGTGCCGACGAGCTCGCCCGGCGCGGTCTGCACGGTGGCGCGGGCCAGGTCGGCGTCCACCGCGCGGGCGACGCCGAAGTCGATGATCTTGGGGCGGCCCGAGGAGTCCACGAGGATGTTGCCCGGCTTGAGGTCGCGGTGGACGATCCCCTTCTGGTGGCCGTGGTGCGCGGCATCGCACACCTCGGCGAGGAGCTCGAGACGCGCCCCCATGGAGAGGCGCCGGACTTGGGCGTGCTCCGTCAGCGTGCGCGCATCGGGGACGAACTCCATCGCGAAGTACGGGACGTCCTCCTCGACCCCGCCCGGCCCGGTGGCGTGGTGGGTGCCGGCCTCGTAGACCTGGGCGATGCCCGGGTGGCGCAGACGCGCCAGGACCTGGGCCTCGTACTCGAAGCGCCGGCGTGCGGCGGGCGCCCGCAGGCCCTGGCGCATGAGCTTGAGGGCGACGGTGCGCCGGGGCTGGTCCTGGATCGCCTCGTAGACGGTGCCCATCCCGCCGGTGGCGATCGCGCGGACGACGTGGTAGTGGCCGATCCGGTGGGGGACGCCGGCGCCGGGCCCCCCGGCGCCCCAGGCGGACTCGGGATCGGGACCGGTCGCGTCCATCCGCGTGGGGGTGCGGGATCCCGTGGGCGCGGGATCCGGGGGTGGTGGGGCGGCGTCGGCCATGGGATCGATCGCGTGCGGGGGGATCGGGCGGGCGAAACCTCAGCACCCGAGTGCGAAGCCGGTCTGGAAACAGATGTAGTCGCCGACGTTGCGGACGCCGTTGCCATCGCAGTCCGCGTACGGGTCGCCCAGGGCGAACCTGGTCTGGAAGCAGATGTAGTCGGCGACGCTGAGCGCGCCGGACTGGTCGCAATCGGGGTAGCAGACGGGGCGCATGGCGAAGCCGTGGCCGAAGGTGTTGTTGCGGAGGGCGCCGCCGACGATCACGCCGCGGTCGTTGATCGCGAAGGGGTAGAGCTGCTGCCAGCCCTCGCCGGGCGGGATGAGATCGGTCAGCTCGTGGCGCACGCCATCCTGCCAGAGGAAGCCGTGCCAGTGGTCGTTGAGGTTGTCGAGGTTGATGTAGAAGCCGACGATCTGGCCCCGGTTGTTGACGGCCGTCGCGTCGCCCTGGACGCGCGTGAACTGGGGCACGAGGCGCGTGGGAGTGCCGTTCTGCCAGAGGCAGGGCTCCTCGGCGCTGAAGAGGAAGAACTGGGCGTTGCCGACGATGAGCCCCGCATCGTTGACGCCCCAGGCGGCGCTGCTGACGCCGGCGAGGGGCGCGACGTGCAGGCTGGTCGCGACGCCGGCCGCCCACTTGTGCGCGCGCGACTGGCCGAACCGCGTGTGGCCGACGATGGTGCCGGTGTTGCTGATGTCGGTCGGCCCGGTGAGGACGCCGAGGTCGGTGACGAGGCGGTGGTCGAGGAGGAAGCCCTTGAGCTCGAGCGCGGAGGGCAGCTGGCCGGGGATGTCGGCCGGGCCGACGATCTGGCCCGAGTCGTTGACGGCCGCGGCGGCGCGCAGGCTCATGGGCGGGCCGCCGGTGACGAGGGAGGCGAGGGTGACGGGCTGGGCGGCCTCCCACACCACCGCTTTGGCGTCGATGTGGATGTGGATGATGTGGCCGATCTTCTCGTACGTGACGTGCTCGGAGGCGCCGATCGCGTTGCCGGCGCCCGTGACGCCCCAGGCGATGGTGCTGTTGTCGCCGGGGAGGGACGGCGGGAGCGACGGCGCGAGATTGGCATCCCAGCGGATGGCGCGGGACTCGGCCAGGCCGACGACCTCGAACCCGACGATCTCACCGGCCTCGTTGACGGCGCGGGCCTCGCACTGGGCGACGCCGAGGGGGGCGGCGAGCTCGGTGAGGTCGAAGATGCGGTAGCGCGGCGGCGGTTCGGCGGCGGCGGGCGCCGCGGCGGCCGCCAGCACCAGCACGGAGCCCGTGGATCGAGTCATGGCCGGCGCCTCCTCGCCCGCCCCCGGGATCCCCGCTGGAGATCGTAGCGTCGGCGAGGGAGGGGGCGGGCGGGCGCCGGGATGGGGGTAGTGTCTCAGTCTGAATCCTTGACCCGGGGCCGGTAGGGGCCGCGCTTGTTCTCGGCGGTTCCGACCACGGCATTCTCCCGCGCCTCCAACAGGCCGACAAGCTCCGAGACTTTCCAAACGTGGTCGGCTAGGCCCGCCTCCATCGCCGGGGTGACGCGGAGCGTCTTGTGGATGCGGCAGAAGTTG
>CAYWOF010000035.1:7075-14887 GCA_964459825.1 uncultured Phycisphaeraceae bacterium
GTGAAGTGGATGGCCACGGCCGCGCGGTGGTTGGCCAGCTTCTTCGAGAACCCGTTCGTCAGCCGGGTGAACCGCCGCATTCCCATCCGCATCGTTAGGTTCGACCGCTCGACAAAGCTGGTCGAGATATGGGCCGGATCGGGCCGACCGCTGATCGGGATCGGCGTCGCGCCCATGCACTCGCACGGACTGTACCGCTGCTCGCCCTCGCGGGGTGCCCCGTACTGCTTGACCAGCATGGCGTAGTCCACGGCCCAGCCGAAGGCATCCTGAACGGCCCACTCGTAGACCTTGTGCCCGTCCGTCGTAAGCTGGCACCGGCCCGCCAGCCGGTCGGCAAGGTCGCGCATGAACCGGCCCGCGCACGCGGCGTCCCGGTCGCCGACCATCCACGAGATCATGAGTTTGGAGTCGGCGTCCAGCGCGGTCCAGGTCCAGACCGACCCGACGCCCGGCTGCCCGCGCATCCGCTCCGGGAGATTCTTGTCCTTCGCGTAGCAGAAGGCCCAAATCTCGTCGGCCTGAACCCGCTTCGCGCCGACGTGCCGAACGTGCTCGTCGTGGTACTCCTCGCACACGGGGCCGAAGTCCCCGACGAACTTGGTCAGGGTGTTGATGGAGCAGCCGACCATCCGGCTGATCGCCCGGAGACTGTTGCCCTCGACCAGAGCGCCCACGATGCTGACCCGGTCGGTGTTGGAGAGACGATTCATACTGAACATAATGCTTGATCGCATTGGCATGTCAAGTCCAAAAGAAAAGCCCCCGGGCTTCTAGTCCCGGGGGCCTTGTCAAGTCTGCGGCCCGACTACTTCCCGTCGGATCGCTCGGCGCAGTGGTCGAAGTCAGCAACCGACCGGCCGAGTGCCTTCGCAATCTTCTCCAAGGTCAGGCGAGAAGGGCTCAGCTTGGCGGTCTCAATCCGGCTGATGTGCGATTGCGGCAGCCCACTCGCTTCGGCAAGCCGCTCCTGGGTCATTTGGGCCTGTTCCCGAGCCTGTCGTACCTTCTTGGCAACGAACTCGCACCACTTCTGCGTAGCATCGGGACGCGACTCAGGCGCTCCGTCGAGCGACGCGATGGTGGATGGACGGGCCTCGAAGATTTCGAGCATGGTGTCCGTGATGTTGGCCCGCTCCTCGTCCGTGGCAGCGCCGGTGAACTCCTTCACCAGCGCTAGCAGGTCGGCCTGTTCCTCGACCGAGAGCTTCTGCAAACGGTCGAACAGGACAGCGACGGCCATCGTGATGGCCTGCTGCTCTGGTGGCAGCGAGCGAACGTGGTGCATCAATTCCGTGGCAGGCATTGAGCGAATCCTTTCCTCATGAGCCGTTCGACCGCAACGGCCCATACTCCCCTTTCCGATACCGACGCAGCCGGTTCCGAACCTTGATCTTGGCCCACTCCGGCGTCTTGCCGTTGGCTTCCTTCTTGATCGCTCCGAGCACGAGCACCGTCCTTGGCCGTCCATCCTCTACGATGAAGAAGACGCGCAGATTGATGTTGCCGAGTACGCCGCCCTTGTCCTTCAACTCGAAGTAGTCCTCGATCGCTTCGACCTCAACCGTCTTGGGGCGGCGGGGGTCTTCCTCCGAGGCGAGCGCTCTCATCAGGTCGATGACGTGCGCATACTGAGCCTCGGTCAGAAACCGCATCGCCTCATCCCGGGCCACGGTCAGATAACAGACCGACGAGGTGTACCCCAGAGCTGGGCCAGCTCCAGCGGTAAGCCCGACGTGCATTGCCTTTGCCATCCTCGGCACTCCGTTCCCGCGCGGCACTCCGTGGGGCGGAGTATACAACACTGGCGGAGAAAGACAATGCATACCGTTGTATATCGGTACGTGGATGAAGGGTGGCCAGTTCCGACCGTGAAAAAACCGTAATGTCTTCTGGTTTCACGCCTTACGGCGCGTTCGACCCCATCTGGCGCGGGCTGCGGCCGCAGCGATCCTCCGCCGTTTTGCTTTGGTAAGGGCCCTCGCCCTAGCCTTCCCCCCCTTGAGGCCGCCCATCCGCCCCAGCGCCACCGCATGCGGGTTCTTCCCCGGCTCCGGCTCCGGGGACGGCGGGACGGCCGGAGTCTTGGGCCGCTCGCCGATCGCCTCCAGTAGCGTCCGGTGGGCCGTCTGGTTGGCATCCTCATGCTTGCTTGACCGCTTGGGCATACCCTGAGTGTACGGAGGTTCCCCGTGTCAGCAAGCCACGAGTGGCAGGAATGGCACCTCACCCCGCGCGGCTGGGAACCCGGTCGCCTTTACCTTGACGGGTGGTCGGGGGAGCCACCGAGCCCTCCGGCCGACCGGGTGCTGACGTGCGAGTACCACATTCTGCTGCCCTCGGCCTTTTCCAATCGGGACCGCCGAACCGTCGAGGAGACGTGGCGATCGCCGGACGGTGCGGCGGTGACGGCGCTGCTCAGACAGCACGGACCATGCCCCGAGCGGCTCGCGCCTCATTCAAACTGAGACACTACCGGGATGGGTCGGGTTCCTTCGGCGAAGCGTCGACTTCACGGGGTACCAGGGGCTTGCATCGCGGGGCGCGATGCCGCGCCGTCTGGCAACATGCGTGCGCCGCTCCGCGGCGAAGAGGTGTCGGAGCGCGCTGAGGAGTAGCGCCTAGCAGTACCTTCGCCCCGCTGGGGCTCATCGGCGTTTGGCGGTGCGGTCCCCGGGTTGCGCTCGCGGACTCGCTTCACCCGGGGCTATCGACCGACGCCCCTCCGGGGCTCATCGGATGGAGGAGGGAGCGGTCCCCGGGTTGCGCTCACGGACTCGCTTCACCCGGGGCTATCGACCGACGCCCCGCCGGGGCTGATCGGATGGAGGAGGAGGCGTTCCACGGGTTGCGTCGGCGAAGCGCCGACTTCACGCGTGGCTACATTCCGGCGCCCCGTTGGGACGGATCGGTGCTTGTTGTCGGTCCTTGGGTTTGCGGACGTCGACAGACAGACACGATCATCCCGAGCAGAGCCTCGGGAAGATCGTGGCACGAGCACGGCGAACGGCGGCATGTCACACGGCGGCATCACCTGCACCCGATCGCGAACTTGGTTTGGAAGCAGATGTAATCGTTCACGTTGCGCACGCCGTTGTTGTCGCAGTCGGCGTAGGGGTCGCCCAGGGCGAACCTGGTCTGGAAGCAGATGTAGTCGTTGACGTTGAGCGTGCCGGTCGTGTCGCAGTCGGGGTAGCACGATTCGGGCTGGAACTCGTGGGCGCCCATGTCGATCACGGGCGGGGGGCCCAGGCCGGTGTCGGGGGTGGCGGGGTCGTCGGTGCGCCGGGGCTGGCCGCCCACGTCGAGCGTGAACGTGCCCGCGAGGGCTCCGCCATCGGCGGCGTCGATGCAGGGGGAGCCGGGGGAGGGGCGGTAGTCGCCGCCGGCGGGGTTGACGAGCATGGGATCGACGGCGAGGTTGCCCGGTCCCGGCCAGGCGCCGGCGACGAGGCTGTAGCGCACGTCCGGGGCGCCGGTGGTGGCGGCGAGCTCGTCGGGGATGTTGGCCCAGAGGACGCAGTTGGCGATGCGCGGCGAGTCGGCCTGGGACCAGACGGCGCCCCCGGCCTGGCCGGAGTTGCCGTGGAACGTGCAGTTGGTGATGGTGACGTTGCTCCCGTTGGCGCAGGCGATCGCGCCGCCATCGTAGAGGGCGGTGTTGTTGACGAAGAGGGAGTTGGTGATGGTGGCGTCGCCGCCGCTGATGAAGATGGCGCCGCCGTAGGGGGCGAAGCCGATGGCGGTGTTGTCCTGGAAGATGCAGCGGTCGATGGTGAGGGCGCTGGTGGTGTCGCACCCGGCGCCGGCGGCGCCGAAGAGGTCGGTGCGATGGCCGCGGATGGTGCAGCCGATGAGCGTCGGGTGGCTGCCGGTGAGGGCGTGGACGGCGCCGCCGACGCCGGCGAGGCCGTTGATGAACCGGCAGTTCTCGATGCGCGGGGCGCTGGCGCTGACGCAGCCGACGCCGGAGCTGTGGTACGACCCCCAGCCCTCCTCGAAGACGCAATCGCGGATGGTGGGGCTGGCGCCGACGCAGCGCACGCCGCCGCCCTCCACGCCGTTGCCCCGCCGGAGCGTCAGGCCCTCGATGACGGACAGGGGGCCCTCGGCGGCGTTGAGGGTGAAGATCACCGCGGTGTGGGCCGCGTCGAGGATGCAGTGGGCGGGGCCGTTGACCGAGCGGACGGTGATGGCCTTGCCGCCGAAGAAGAGGCCGGAGTTTCCGGGGCCGGTGTAGAGGCCGTCGGCGATGAGGACGCGGTCGCCGTTGACGGCGGCGGTCATGGCGGCCTTGATGGTGGGGTACTGGGAGGGCACGAGGCGATCGGTGGCGTGTGCCGCGCCCGCGAGGGCGAGCCCCGCCAGGGCGCTGAGTCTGAGCATGGCCGGGTCTCCCACCGGGGGGCACGCGGTCCCGCGGCCGCCCCGCTCCGCGCACAGCATACCACGGGGAGGGCGCGGTCGGGCTTCGGGAGCCGGGTTTTTGTGCGGGTCGGGGCCGTGCGACGGGCGCGATGGGCCCTGGCTCAGACCGGTGCGCCGTCGGCGAGGGTGATGCGCGCGATGGTGGCATCGTCGCGCTGGCCCCAGGCCGCGGCGTGGTTGCGCAGGCACTCGCAGGCGCCGTCGAGCAGGCGCGCCTCCTCGGTGTTCCGGAGGAGGTCGAGGATGCCCTGGAGGCCGAGCGTTCCCAGGGGACCGATGGGCTGGTCGACGAAGCCATCGCTGAACACGACGATGCGGGCGCGCGGGTCGAAGGGGAGGCGTGTGACTCCGTACTCGTGGCCCGCGTCGACGCCGAGGGGCGGGCCCCCGTCGGCCCGGAGCGCCTCGACGCGACTCTCGGCATCGATGATCGCGGCGAGGCCGTGGCCGGCGTCGATGACGCTGAGCGTGCGCGCGTCCGCGTCGAGCTCGGCGAGGAAGAGGGTGACGAAGCGGGCGCCGCCGGTGAGGCGGGCCATCTCGCGGTTGGCCTCCGCGACGGCCCGCGCGATGCCGTCGCCGCGCCCGATGGCGCCGCGGATCGTGGCCTGGACCGAGGCCATGAGCACGGAGGCCCCGGCGCCCTTGCCGGCGACATCGCCGAGCCAGAAGGCGGCGCGGGTGCGATCCGGGGCGACGATGTCGAAGAGGTCGCCGCTGAGGCTGCGGCCGGGGAGGAACCGGTAGTCGTAGCGCGCGGGGCCGACGATGCCGGAGGGCGGGGGCAGCAGGCGGGCCTGGACCTGGGCGGCCACCACGAGGTCGTGCTCGAGCACGAGCAGGCGGTCGCGCACGGAGCGTGCGGCGATGCGCTGGAGCGCCGCCGCGGCCACCTGGGCCATGGCGACGCAGACCGCCTCGGCGCTCTCGATGGGAGCGGTCTCGTCGCGCCGGGCGTCGAGGTAGACGAGGAAGGCGGGTCCGGACTCGTTCATCACGGGGACGCAGAGGGCCTCGAGGAGCTCGAGCTCGACGACGCTGACGGCCGCCA
Organism: uncultured Phycisphaeraceae bacterium; assembly: GCA_964459825.1. Lineage (GTDB taxonomy): Bacteria > Planctomycetota > Phycisphaerae > Phycisphaerales > UBA1924 > CAYWOF01. Next base: position 12,555 of record CAYWOF010000035.1, read on the forward strand.
TCGCCGTCGGCATGCTCGAGAGCCGGGCCGCGCGCCCCTGGGCGGCCGTGGCGACGAGGGTGCGGCTGAAGCGGAACCTCTGGGGCTCCGAGGGCCGGACGTCGAGGACTTCCAGCTCGTCCGGGGCCGGCCCCTGCCGGAGCGCCGCGCCGCGTGTCATGCCGGTGGCGAGGAGGAGCTGGTCGAGGAGGGTGGCGATGAGGGAGGCCTCGGAATCGGCGATGGCGAGGGCGGTGGCGCCGCGCGCGATGGCCTCGGCGTCGCGGCTGCGGACGGGTTCGAGGGCGCGAGCGCCGAAGTCACGGATGGTCGAGCCGGGCGGGTCCTCGGCGGCGCGACAGCTGGAGATGGTCGGGGTGCCGCCGATGCGGACCCTGAACGTCCAGGGGGGGACGCGGACGGCATCGCCATCGCAGAGCGGCGCCTCGCTGCCCGAGGCGAGCCGGACCGAGTTCAGGTGCGTGCCGTGCCGGCTGGCGGCGTCGGCCAGCCACCATCGGCCCGCGCGCCACTCGATGGTGGCGTGGCGCTTGGAGACGGCCTCGTGCTCGAGGCGCACCTCGCAGGAGCGATCGCGCCCGAGGGCGAAGCGTCCGGCCTGATCGAGGACCACGTCCGGGCGGCCGGGCCCGCGCGTGGGTTGGAGCACGAGCCTGGGGGGTGCCGAGTCGTCCGGGTTGGGTTGCGTGCTCGGCATGTCGGTCCCCGGGGGCGCGAAGCCCCGGCAGGAGTCTACGACAACCCGGCGCCCGACCGGGAGGGAGAATCCGCTTCCGGCGCGCCGGTTCCCGGCCGGCCGTGCTTCCTTCGGGGTCGGTGCGAGTACCGACCCGGAGGTCCAGCCATGACGACGGCCCCAGACATCACGATTTCCGGCGCGCGCGATGGTCGCGCCCCCCGAGGCCTCCGCACGCCGATGCTGGGTGGGATCGGCCCGGCGGGGGTCGGCCTGGTGGGGGGCGGGCTGCTGGTCGCGCTCCTGCTCGGGGCGGCGGGGAACGTCCCGGCGAGCGGGGATCGGTCCGAGGAGTCCCGGGCCCGGGTGGGGGCCCCGCCGGGCACGGATGCGGCGCCGCTCCTGCGCCGGTGCCGGTCGACGGTCATCGTCGCGACGCGGCATGGCTTCGGGAGCGGCGTGGCGGTGGCGGACGGGGGTTGGATCCTGACGAACTACCACGTCGTGGAGTCCGAGGTGCAGGCCCGGGCGCTGAGCGGGGACGACTCGCGGGTGCGCGTCGTTCTCTGCCGGTCGGAGGGCGCCGGCGTGGTGGCGGACGAGCGCGCGGGCTGGGCGACGGTGTTCCGCGTGGACCCCGCGCGGGATCTGGCGCTGGTCCGCCTGGAGGATGCCGGCGCCCTGGACGGCGACCTGCTGGCCGTGGATCTGGCCGCGGAGGCGCGCCTCGGAGAGACCTGCTACGCCATCGGCTCGCAGGGCGGCGGCGTGCCGTGGACGATCAAGCGGGGCAACGTCGCGGGGTTCGCCCGGTTTCCCGGGGGCTTGACCGAGGCGGTGGTCGATCGGGCCCTGGGGCGGCCGTCCGGGGAGGGTGACGGGGCGACCGATCGGCTGCGGGCGCGGGTGATCTGCTCGACGACGCCGATCGCGCCCGGGGACTCGGGCGGGCCGCTGTTCAACGCGCGCGGGGACCTGATCGGGCTGAGCTTCGCCACCCCCGCGAATCTGTGCGCCGGCGCCATGGCCTATCACGTGTCCCTGGATGAGGTGCGAGCGTTCCTGGCCGAGCAGCCCGGCGAGCCGGAGGGGGTGCCGCTGGACGCGTGGACCTCCGGCCTGCCCGGGGTGGAGCGGAGCGCCGACCCGGACCTGATCGACGTGGACCTGGACGGCGCGCTCGATGGGGTGCGCTACACGATGGCGCAGCCGCGCGCCGGGGCGATGGTGGCCTGGGTGGTGTTCATCGATGGGCGTGGACGGACGCCGGTGCCCGGGGAGCCCGGCGCGGAGGCGGCGGGCGCGTTGACGCCCGCGGGCCTGTGGGGCGCGCCGGCCGACGCGGGGTTCGAGTTTGACCTGTTCGTGCTGGCGCGCTCGGACGGCGTGTCGGCCACGGGTTGGGCGCCAGACGGGCGGACGGCCACGCAGATCCGGGTGGATCGGGACGGCGACGGGCGCGCGGACCTGGTCTGGGCGCTGGGCGCCGACGGGCGCTGGGCGGCCGGCGCGCCGGGGGCGGAACGATCCATGACCCCCGAGGGCCTGGTCACCGACGTCACGGCCCGGCTGGCCCGCCGGGTCCTGCGCGCGGCGGAGGCGGGCGAGTTCGCGACGCCGGGCGGGCGCGTTCCCGGGCCGGGCGGGGGCCTGGAGC
>CAYWOF010000036.1:0-6307 GCA_964459825.1 uncultured Phycisphaeraceae bacterium
TTGGGGAACCCCTAAGTATCGACGCGCCGGGGCGTGCAAGCAAGCACCGGGCTCACTCCACTCGCCGGGCCCTCCCGCGGGCCCCGGGCGCCGAGGGCGCGCCGGGCCGCTCGCGCGGGTGCCGGGGGCGGTTTGTGGACGACCGGCGCTGGGCCGTCCGATATCCCATCGCGCCGCGACGGCCCTCTCGGGCGCGGCGTGCTAGCGTTGGCCCCATGCCGGACACACCCGGAGCCGTACCGATGGTCGCGTCCCGCTCGACTCTTCCCGCCACGCGCGAGTCGGTGACCCACAAGTTCAGCATCGCGCGGCACGAGGGGTACCTGACCATCGGGCTCTACCCGGACGGGCGTCCCGGGGAGATCTTCTTGAAGATCTCCAAGGAGGGCTCGACCATCTCGGGCATGTGCCAGGCGTTCTGCCGCGCCTTCAGCATCGCGCTCCAGTACGGCCTGTCGGTGGAGGATGCGGTGGTCCGCTTCAAGGGCATGCGTTTCGAGCCCATGGGCCCGACGAGCAACCCCGACATCCCCGAGGCCAGCAGCATCGTGGACTACGTGGCGCGATACATGGAGCTGCGGTTCGGGACGCTCCGGCGCTAGCGTGGCCCTCGTGACCGGACCCGGCGATACGCCGAGCACGCCGACAGGGCGCCCAGCACGACGCCGAGGAGCGCTCCCGCCCAGTTGTTCGTCCAGTACTCGGCCTCCCAGACCGTGACCGGGTGGTCCGGCCGTGGCGGCAGGTGCGGCATGAGGAACCAGCCGCCCAGCACGAACGAGACCGCGAACACCCCGAGGAAGGAGGCGGTTGCGCTCAGGCGGGCCATCACTCGGCTCCCCTTCCGCCCGCGCGCTCACGCGACGGGCGGGTGGAACAGGTTGGTCGTGCCATGGGCTTCGGCGCTTTGGGCGATGCCCGTGCGGAACTCCGCGACCACCGAGTGGAAACAACACGGGCAGCCGCCAAGTCGGGCCACGCCCCCCACACCCCTCACACCCCGCACGGTCGTGGCCCATCTGGCAACTCAGTTGGGCGACGCGCCCTTTGCCGCGCCTGGCTCGATCTTGCGGGTGTACTCGTACTCCGCGGTTTTCCTCCAGGTCGCACCGGCGTCGGTCGACGCCTCCCAGATCAACGTGAACTGGTCGTGGGTGGCGTCGGGGCGCTGGGTGAAGCGCAGGAAGGTCTCGGGGCCGCCGGGCATGATCGAGCACGTGCCGGCCTTGAGGTTGTTGACGGTCAGCTCGCCCTTGTCCAGGGTGCCCTCGAAGATGTCGGCCAGAGACATGATGTTGTCCAGCCAGATGAACCGGTAGACCTTCCGGAACCGGTCGTACGAGCGGATCCCGGTCATGGTCAGCTTGAACGAGGGGATCGTGATCTGCTCCTGCAGGAAGGCCCCGCCGAGGATGGGCTCGATGACCGCCTCCGTCTGCCCGGGATATGCCTTGCCGTCGGGGCCGATGTACCTGGTCGCGACCGACCACCGACCGGCCAGCCACGCGAGGTCCTTCATCTCCTGCGACGGGCTCTCGAAGGGCGGCCAGGCCGGTCTCGCGGCGGGCTGTGGGGCCGGCGGCTCGGGGGCCCTGGGCTGCTGGCCGGCGCCGAGGATGGTGGCCGCGATCGCAACGGGGATGAGCAGGAGGACGAAGGGTCGATGGTGCACGGGTGTTCTCCGGGGCGGTTCCCTCGCCTGACAACCGGGGCTGTCGGGAACCTGGGGCGGTGTGGTGTTCGGGGTCTCGCATCGAGGAACCAGGCGGTCACGTGCCGGCGGGCCATCACTCGGCTCCCCTTGCGCCCGCGCGCTCACGCCACGCGGTTGGGCGGCTCGCGCCCGGCCAGGACGGCCGAGGCGTTGGCGCACGCCATCTCCGTCATCAGGGCGCGGTACTTCGCCGCCGCGCTCCCAATGTGCGGCGTCAGCACGCAGTTGTCCAGGCCGATCAGGCCCGGGTGGACGACCGGCTCGCGCTCGAAGACGTCGAGCCCCGCGCCGTGGAGGCGGCGCTCGCGCAACGCCGCGACCAGCGCGCCCTCATCCACGATGGGTCCCCGGGCGGTGTTGACGAGGATGGCGGAGGGCTTCATCAGGGCCAGGGCGCGCGCGTCGATGAGGTGTCGCGTCTCGGTCGTCAGGGGCGTGTGGATGCTCACGACGTCGGCCTCGCGCAGCCCCTCGTCCAGGGTCATGCGCCGTGCGGCCAGTGGCGCCAGCTCAAAGTCCCAGTGCCGGGACCGGGCGACGTAGGACACGCGCATCCCCCACCCGATCGAGCGCATCGCCACCGCGAAGCCGATGCGCCCGGCGCCGACGATGAGCAGGTTCCGTCCCGTCAGGTCCAGGCCCACAAACTCGGGCGGGCCGAGGGGGCCCTTCTCGGCGTAGGCCGGCGATCGGGCGAAGCGATCCGCCTCCACGAGGCGCCGGGCGACGGCCAGGATCAGAGTCCACGCCATGTCGGCCGTGCCCTCGGTCACGGCGTGGGGCGTGTTGGTCACGACGACGCCCCGGGCCTTGCACGCCGCGACATCGATATTGTCCACGCCGACGGCGAAGTTGCACGCCGCCCTCATCTGCGGGCCGGCGGCGTCGAGCAGCTCCGCGTCGCCCCGTTCCGAGACCCAGGTGATGGTCGCGGTCGCGCCCCGGACGAAGCGGAGGAGCTCCTCGCGCGCCATCTTCTCCACCGGCCCCATGCGAATCTCGGCGCCGGGGATCGAAACCTCCCCGGGCAGGGCCCGCGGAATCGCCACAATCGGTCGAGCGTTGGAGGGGGGCACGACGATACGGTAGGGCATCGCGGGTTCCGGGTTGCGGGCCCGGGGAGCGAGTTGGAGCGAGGTCCGCATGCGGTTGCTGACGTGGAATCTCCAGCACGGCGTGGGTGCTCGGCGCATGCCGCACCTGGCGCTGGCGCTCCTGGAACACGCCCCGGACCTGGTGGTCCTCACGGAGTGGCGCCGGGCCGTGGGGGGCCAGATCGCCGGAGTCCTGGCCGACCACGGGCTGACCCAGCAGGCCTCCAGCGAGCCGCGCGAGCGCCAGAACGGCATCCTCGTGGCGGCCCGGACGCCGCTGCGGGTCGAGCCGGCGCCCGCGTCGATCGAGCACCGGCTGTGGCTCGATCTGTGCCTGCCCGAGGCGGGAATCTGGGTGACGGGCGTCCACGTTCCCTGTTCCGGAGATGAGCGGCAAGAGGCCCGTCGGGTGCGGGTGCTGGCCGCGCTCGCGGAGCTGGGTCGGGCCCGGGCGGGGCTGGATCACGCGATCCTCGGGGATCTGAACCTGGGTCGGCACGGGATCGACGAGGCGGGGGCCACCTTCACCGGCACGGCATTTCTGGGGCGATTGGCCACGCTGGGGTACGTGGATGCCTGGCGCCGCATGAACCCCGATGGACGCGAGTACTCGTGGCACGACCACGATGGGGCGGGCTTCCGCATCGACCACGCGCTCCTCTCGCCGGGGCTGGCCCCGCGCCTGCGATCCGCACGGTACTCCCACGGGGAGAGGGAGTTAGGGCTCTCCGACCATTCGGTTCTGGTGGTCGATCTGGCGCGAGATCAGGGGACGCCGGGGTGCACCGCCCGGTCCAGACGGCGCGAGGGTGCGCCGTCCGACGCGACCGTCCGGCCCGAAATTCCCGTGCAAAACCGGGTTCCCGCCGGGGGGGCGACTTGAACTTGGCGCGAGTCTGCGATACAACGTCGCCCTCCTCGTGAGGGGAAGACCGGATCCGTATCCACCATTTCGGGAGAAGGAACATGGCCAAAAAGACCGCGAAGAAGCCCGCCAGGAAGGCCGCCAAGGCCGCCACCCCCGCCCCCAAGCCGGTGAAGATCAGCCCCGCCGCCAAGCGGACCAAGGGCGAGGTCTTCCGCATCCTCGCCGACTCGACCGGCACGAGCCGCAAGCAGGTCGCCGGCATGTTCGACACGCTCTCGCGGATGATGGCGGCCGATCTGGCCAGGCCCGCGGCGAGCAAGCCGAAGATCTTCGTGGTTCCGGGCCTGATGAAGGTCAAGGCCGTCTACAAGCCGCCGACCCCGGCGCGCGAGGGCAAGAACCCCTTCACGGGCGAGATGCAGATGTTCAAGGCCAAGCCGGCCTCGACCAGCATCAAGATCCGGCCCCTCAAGTCCCTCAAGGCCATGGTCTCCTGACCGGAGCGTCCGCAAGGGAATCGGACCAACCGACGGGGCCCGTCGCGCAGCGCGGCGGGCCCCCTGCCATTCCACGGGGGCCAAGACATCGGTTGACCCTTGCCAATCCCGGCCATTCTGGGATGATCCTGGGATGAAACGCACCCCCTGGCGGGCGGGCTCGGGAGCCGTCCTCCTGTGCTCTGCCCTGTGCCATGGCCAATGGTCCTCGAACCCCGCGGTCAACCTGGCCATCGCGAACCGACCCAACGCCCAGGTCCAGCCCAAGATCCGCGTTCGGCCCCAGGGCGACTGCTACGTGTCCTGGCTGGACGACGCCGCGGGCGGCTACGACCTGTACCTCCAGCGTCTGAGCGCCGCCGGCGTCGAGCAGTGGGCCCACAACGGGGTGCTGGTGGCCGATACCTCGTTCTCGTCGACCACCGACTACGACATGACGCTCGATGGGGCGGGGGCGGCGCTCCTGACGACGCGGACGGACGGGACCGGCGCGGTCCAGATCGGCGCGTTCCGCTACCAGGAGAACGGTGTGCCCACGTGGGGCAACGAGTACTCGTCGGGCAGCGCGTTCAAGTCCAACCCGCGGATCGCGTCCCTCACGAGCGGCCTGATTGTCCTCGGGTGGACCAACGACAACGACATCGTCTTCCAGCGGATCGAGGCCACGGGCCAGCCCCTCGGCGCGCCCGTGACCATCACCGATGCCGGCCACCCGCTCGTGCTCAGCGACCTCCAGGCCACGCACGATGGGAACGTGATCGCGCTCTGGGTCCGGCGCGCCGGGCCCCTCATCACATCCAGCAAGCACCTGTACGCCCAGAAGTTCGCTCCGGACCTGACGCCCATGTGGAACGGCGGGGCGCCGGTGATCGTCTTCGATGCCAACTCGATCCAGATCGGGTACTTCCCGACGTTCATCGAGGATGGATCGGGCGGCGCGGTCTTCGCCTGGTACGAGATCGGCGGCGTGCGGAACTGCTACATCCAGCACGTGGACGCGGGCGGCGTGGAGCGATTCCCGCACAACGGGGTCGCGGTTTCCACGGACACGAGCCGCATCCGCCTGTCGCCATCGCTGGCGTACAACCCGGGCACGGACGAGGCGTTCGTGGCCTGGACCGATGCCAACCAGCAGCAGTCCCAGTGGGGTGTGGGGGCCCAGAAGATCGCGGGCGCGGGCGCGCGGGCCTGGGGCGAAGCGGGTGTCACGATCGTCGGGCTCTCGGCGAGCCAGACCTCGTTCGTGCGAACCCTCTCGGATTCGACGGGCGGGGCGGAGATCGCCTGGTTCCAGGCGACGGGCGCGCTGACGGGCACCGTGCGCGGGGCGCGCCTGGACGCCGCGGGGGCGACGGCGTGGCCGGGGGGAATCATCAACGTGTGCTCGGTCGTGAGTGGCAAGAGCCGGCTGGACGCCGCCATCGGCCCCGATGACATGGCCCGGTACGTGTGGGGCGACTCCCGCATGGACAGCGGCGACATCTACGGCCAGAACGTGCGGTTGGATGGCACGCTGGGCAACCCGTGCTATCCCGACTGCGATGGGAGCGGGACGCTCAACGTGAACGACTACATCTGCTTCCAGACGAGGTTCGCCCTGGGGGATCCCTACGCCGACTGCGACAACAACGGCGCGCGCAACGTGAACGATTACATCTGCTTCCAGACGAGATTCGCGTTGGGATGCTAGTACCTCGCCCAGGAGTGCTCGTGGTGTTTCGCCACTCGGTGGTCCTCCTTGGATTGTCCAGCGTGTGGGCAGTCAAGCCCGCGCCGGCCCAGTGGACCGCGGTGAGCCTGCATCCTGAGGGTGCAGCGTCGTCCGAGGCGTACGGCGTTGACGGCAAGCACCAGGTAGGCCTGGCCTTGGTGGGGGGCGTGTGGCGGGCAAGTCTCTGGTCAGGAACGCCGGGCTCGTGGGTGGATCTCAATCCCGTCTCCTCGACGGAGTCGCGAGCCCTCGGCGTCAGTGCGAACTCACAGGCGGGGTGGGCTCGATTCAACGGGCCTCCGCGCGCGGGCCTGTGGCACGGCGGCGCGGCCTCGTGGGTTGACTTGACTCCCCCTTGGGCGACGTGGGCGGAAATCTACGACCTCGATGGCGCTCGGCAGGTGGGCACGGTGTTCGTGCGCG
>CAYWOF010000036.1:6317-14830 GCA_964459825.1 uncultured Phycisphaeraceae bacterium
GGAATCGTGCGTAGACCTGCATCCGGTCGGAGCGAGCCGGTCGTGTGCGTACTCGGTGTCTCATGGCAGGCAGGTGGGATTCGTCAGCCTTGGGCCGAGTGGGGCAGCTCACGCAGCTCTGTGGGAGGGTTCGGGCGCGTCCTGGGTGGATCTGCATCCGCCCGGGTGGCTGTACTCGGTTGCCCTCGGTCTCGATGACGTCCACCAGGTAGGCTGCACCTACGAACCAGGAAAGTGGTTCGACGTTCGTCGGGCCGCGCTCTGGCGAGCATCGTCAGCCTCGTGGGTGAGCCTGCATCCTCCCTGGGCGTTCGAGTCGGTCGCGAGCGCCACTCACCGAGGACAACAGGTGGGCGCCGTCTACGACGGCATGAGCGATTGGCGTGCATGCGTGTGGGAGGGCTGCGCCGAGCCATCGGTTGATCTGCACGCCCTCCTCCCGGCGGGATTCAGCTACTCGAGCGCCCACGATGTGTGGTCCGACACGCATGCCACGTTCGTCGTGGGCCTTGCGTTCAACGCGCAGGCATTGCGAGGCGAGGCCATCATGTGGATCGGCCCGCCGCCCGTTTGCTACCCCGATTGTGATGGGTCGGACACTCTCAACGTCAACGACTTCACCTGCTTTCAGCGCAGGTTCGCCGTCGGCGATCCTTACGCCGACTGCGATGGGTCCGGCGTGCGGAACGTGAACGATTACATCTGCTTCCAGACGAAGTTCGCCCTGGGGTGTCGATGATCTCGGGGCTTTGGACAGCGCCTTCGGGTTCCAAAAGGAGAACGCGCGAGTGCGACGAGCCGCAATGATGGTCGTTCTCGGATGCACGGGCATTGCCGCAGGCCAGCCCTGTGCCCCGCAATGGCTCCCGCCTCCCCCCGGGCCGTTCCTCGATAGTCGCATCGAGGGGATCACCTCGTGGGACCCGGATGGCGTGGGGCCGCAGCCGGCTTCCATCGTCGTCGTGGGTGATTTCCAGCACGCCGGTTCCGGTACGCTAAGCTTCGTCGCGAGGCTGGGGGTAGGCGGCTGGGAGCCGATCGGCGGAGGCACCAACGGCACCACCTACGCGGTGACGAGCTTCGACTCCGACGGATCGGGCCCAGGCCCGTCAGAGCTCTACATCGGCGGTGTGTTCTTCGAGGCCGGCGGCGGGCCCGCGAACGAGATCGCCCGGTGGTCCAACGGGTCTTGGTTGGCGCTCGGGTCGGGAGTTGCTGGCCCGTCTCCCCGGGTGCGGGATTTCACCTCAGCCGGCGGAGAACTCATCGTCGGGGGGCTATTCACCTCTGCTGGCGGGCTCCCTGTCGATGACTTTGCGCGATGGACAGGTTCACAGTGGCTCGCGTTCGATAAGTACGAGGACTTGGGCTGCGGTGCCCTGACGGTCTACGCCGGTCGTGTCGTGGTGGGGTCGCCCGGCCCAATGAGCGTGATGACTTGGACTGGTACAGCGTGGCTACCGGTAGGCAGCAACCATCCTGTAGATTCGGTGGACGCGCTCACTGTCTGGCGTGGCCAGCTCATCGCCGGGGGCTTCTTCGACACTACCACCGGCCCCGGCAACCACATCGCCGCATTCGATGGCAACACTTGGAACCCACTGGGCGCCGGCATCGGGGGCACCGTGTGGGCGCTCACCGCCTGGGACCCCGACGGCCCCGGCCCGCAAGAGGAACTACTCGTCGCCGGCGGCACGTTCGGCATGGCGGGAGGTCTCCCGGCCTCGTGCATCGCCGCGTGGGATGGCAACGCGTGGTCCGCACTAGGCGCCGGCGTCAACGCCCGCGTCAACGCGCTGGCGGTACACAACAACACGCTCCTCGTCGGCGGGTACTTCCACACGGCGGGTGGCCTCGCGTCGAAGTACTTCGCCCGCTACGGCTGCCCCGGGATGGACTGCTACCCCGACTGCAACGGCGACCTCGCCCTCAACGTCAACGACTTCGTCTGCTTCCAGACGAAGTTCGCCCTCGGCGATCCCTACTCGGACTGCGATGAGAATGCCGTGCGCAATGTGAACGACTACATCTGCTTCCAGACGAGGTTCGCAATGGGATGTCCGTGACGCTGGCCGGGGCCGGCCGCCCATGCCGACCCGGGATGGCGAACAATCTTATTGGGCGACCCGGAGCCCGCTGGTAGACTGGGCGAATGCCCGGACGACTGGTCCTCATCGTGGCGTCGATCCTCGCCGGCGCGAGCGCCTCGGCCCAGCCCACGTTCACACCCCTGGGCGACCTCCCGGGCGGCCAGGTGTTCAGCGATGCCTGGAGTGTGTCCGCCGACGGCTCCACCGTCGTGGGATCCAGCATCATCTCGGGGCACATCCTTTTCGGCTGCACCTACGGCGCGTTCCGCTGGACGGCGGCGACGGGGATCCAGGACATCTACAGCCTGGGCGGGATCGGCACGGCCTGCCGCGCCTTCGCCGTTAACGCCGATGGGAGTGTCGTCGTCGGCGTGGCCGACTACGGGGTTCTCTCCCCCACCCAGATCGTCGCGTTCCTGTGGCGCGAGGGGCTGGGGACGACCGAGATCGGCGATCTGCCCGGCGGGCCGTCGGGTTCGGAGCGGGCCGCGGCCCGGGGCGTATCGGCCGATGGAGCGATCATCGCGGGCCAGGGGGAGTCCGAGTTCGGGGCCGAGCCCTTCCGCTACACCGTCGCCACCGCCACGTTCCTGGGGCTGGGCGATCTGCCCGGCGGCGCCTTCGGCGGCTCGGGGTACGGCATCAGCGCCGATGGCCTTACGATCGTCGGCTCGTCCATCACGGGAGATGGGACGCAGGCGTTCCGGTGGACGAAGGGGGAGGGCATGGTGGCCCTCGGCCACCTGGGCGTGCCCAAGGGGATCACTCCGTTCTCCGAGGCGTACGGCGCGAGCGCCGATGGGTCCGTGATCGTCGGCCTGAGCCGCTCGATGGCCTCCTCCAACAGCGGCTGGGAGGCGTTCCGCTGGACCCAGACGGGCGGCATGGTGGGCCTGGGCGACCTGCCCGGCGGCGCGGTGCTCAGCGCCGCCTACGCCACCAGCGCCGATGGCTCGATCGTCGTGGGGAGCGCCGGCATCCAGGGCCCGTGCACGCCCTTCGGGTGCCAGACCGCCCCGCGCGCGTTCGTGTGGGATGGCGCGCGCGGCCTGCGCGACCTGAACGAGGTCCTGGCCGGTCAGGGTGTGAACCTCACCGGCTGGACCCTGACGGAGGCCCGCGGCATCTCGGCCGACGGGAGCGTGATCGTCGGCACGGGCATCAACCCGCAGGGCAACCTCGAGGCCTGGCGCGTCGATCTCGGCCCGCCCTGCTACCCCGATTGCTACGCCGACGGCGTTCTCGACGTCAACGATTTCATCTGCTTCCAGACGGAGTTCGCCGTCGGGAGCCCGTACGCGGACTGCGATGGGAACGGGGTTCGGAACGTGGGCGACTACATCTGCTTCCAGACGAGGTTCGCCGTAGGATGCTAGCGATGACCGGTCGGCAAGTTCAATCGCCGGCTCTCGAGCTGCCACCGCCGTTGCGACTGAGTTGCGACGCTCCCTGCGCCCAGCGCGATCGGGCGGGTGGCTCAGTCTGTCGCGCATCCCGCCCGCGCCGCCGGCAGCGCCCCGGCGCTTGGCTGTGGTTACGGGAAACAGCACCGACCTGGGTCATCCTGGTCTCGGCGTCCGGATGGGCCGGGACGTCCGTCGCAGTCAGCGACACCATCCAAGTCCCCAGCCAGCAGCCCACGATCCAAGCTGCCATCAACGTCGCGATGACGAATGACGAGATTGTCGTGGCGCCCGGAGTGTACCCGGAAGCGATCGACTTCAACGGCAAGGGCATTCGGATTCGGAGTTCGGGCGGGCCACTGGTGACCACCATCAACGCAGCAGGTTTGAACACCTCGGTCGTCAAGTGCATCACGTCCGAGGGCGGGAACTCGGTTCTGGAGGGGTTTACGGTCACCGGCGGCAGCGGCACGCCTGAGGACGGAGGGGCGACGCGCAAGGGTGGTGGGATGTATCTCCTGCTTGCCAGCCCGGCGGTCATCAACTGTGTGTTCACGGGCAACACCGCGTCGGGCAGCTACCACGGGTTCGGCGGTGGCATCTACAGCGGCAAGGGGAGCCCCAAGATCAGGGATTGCGAGTTCGCGGGGAACTCCATCTACGCGGGAGATCACAGCTATGGGGGTGGGATGTACTGCGTCGGAGGAAGCCCCGATGTGATCAACTGCCGGTTCCGCTCGAACAGCGTGGGCGGGGGCGCCGGGCGCGGCGGTGGCATGTTCCTGAGCTCGAGCGCCGCCACCGTTGTCAACTGTCTCTTCGACGGGAACACCGCAAACGTCGCGGGCGCGGGCGTGTACACTTGGAGCGGCGTACCCGAGTTCGCCAACTGCACGTTCACCCTGAATGTCTGCGATGGCCTCGGCGGCGCGCTGTACGTCGAGTCCGGACCCACCGATCCGTTGATTGTCAACTCGATTCTCTGGGGCAACCTGCCCCAGGAGATCTTCGGCGGTCCTGCGATCGTCGTGTTCTGCGATATCCAGGGGGGTTGGTCGGGACGGGGCAACATGAGTGCCCTCCCCCGATTCGATGTCTCGGCCGGGGGCTATGGGTTGCTGCCCGGCTCGCCATGCATCGATCGCGGGTGGAATGTGCGAGTCACGCCGGGCATCACCGTGGACCTGTTGGTCCAGCCGCGGTTCCACGAAGACTCCGGAACACCCAACGCGGGCGTCCCAGGGGGAGCCGGCGGCAAGGCGATCGTGGACTTGGGCGCTTACGAGTTCCAGGGGCAATCGTGCTACGCGGACTGCGATGCGAGCGGGGCGCTCAACGTCTACGACTACATCTGCTTCCAGACGAGATTCGCGTTGGGCGATCCGTATGCGGATTGCGATGGGAGCGGCGTCCGAAACGCCAACGACTACGTCTGCTTCCAGACGAGGTTCGCGCTGGGTTGCCCGTGAGGCGGCGTCACGATCGCCCGGTGCCCACACGGGCTCAGGCGGGCGATTCTCCACGCCGCAGGCGTTTGGACCGGATCTGGTCGCGCGAGGGGGTGCGGATGCGCCGGGCAAGGCCCAGCACGCCGAGCGTGCGGATGAGCAGGTAGCTCAGGTCCAGCTCCCACCAGCGCAGGCCGTGGCGCGCCGAGGTGGGGAACGCGTGGTGGTTGTTGTGCCAGCCCTCGCCGAACGCGAGAATGCCGACGACCGCGTTGTTCCGGCTGTGGTCGTGGGCTCGGAACGGGCTCGTCCCCCACAGGTGGCAGACCGAGTTGACGCTCCACGTCACGTGGTGCACCACGAAGATCCGCACCAGCCCGCCCCAGAGCAGCCCCAGCAGGGCGCCGGTGAACGACAGCGTGACCAGCCCCCCCACCAGCGCGGGCAGAAGGAGCCCGGCGAGAACCCACAGCGGGAACTGCCGGTTGACCGCGCGGAGGACGGGGTCGGCCCGCAGGTCCTTCGTGTAGCGCCCCAGGCCCTTGGGGTGGCCGGCGAAGAGCCAGCCCATGTGCGCGTGGTAGACGCCGGCGAGCGTCGCCCGGATTCCGGTCCTCCAGGTGCCGTCGCCATGGACGTTGGGAGAGTGCGGATCGCCCTCGCCATCGGAGTGCTGGTGGTGGCGCCGGTGCGTCCCGGCCCACTCGATCACCGGTCCCTGCACCGCCATGGAGCCCAGCGCGGCGAGGATGAACCGTACCAGGGCCGGGGTCTGGAAGGAGGAGTGCGTCGCAAGGCGGTGGTAGCCGACGGTGATGCCCGCCGCGGTCGCGAGCGACATCGCGCCGAAGATCGACAGCTGGACCCAGTCCAGCGCGACGCCCCACGCGAGGATGATCGCGACGATGAGCCCCGCGAAGGGAACGAGGACCGCCCCGAGGTTGATCAGGCGCACCTTGCGGTCGGCGGGTGAGACAGGCGGCGGAGTGGGTTGGGAGGGACTTGGGACATCAACGAGTACGGGAGGGCTGGCGGGCGCGCGCAGGCCGCGCTGGGGTTGGAGCAGCATCGGGCGTGGGGGTTCCTTGGTTGTGGGGGCCGGAGCGGAAGACCGGAGGTCGCACGCCCGGGTTCGGAGGACGCTCCGAGGTGCACCGGCGCGATCGAGCCACGAGAGCCACAGGGGCTGTGGAGTCCCGGCGCGCGCCCGACGGGGCGATCCTAGGCCGCGACCGCTGACACCGAGGGCTCGGCGAGCTCTCGACTCGGATTCTCGTGCTGGGCTTGGCGATCTCGCTCCGGGCGGAGCGACGGGCCAGCCGAGCGCCCACCCAGGGCTACGGCGTCGCCAGGGCCTCGATCCGGCGCACCGTCTCGGTCAACCGCGCGAAGACGGTGAGGTAGAGTTCCACGGCGTTTTCCAGGCCCGGCGCGTCTCGGTGCTCGATGCAGGCCCGCAGCTCGGGCAGCATCCACGCCGCGTAGCCCGAGTCCTCGTCCGTCGCCGCGAAGAGGTTCTGGTACCACGGGCGCCCGCGGATGCCCGGCTCGTGCAGCCACGCCCGATCGAGCGAGAGGAGCAGGTCGTTGATCTCGCGCAGGCGGTCGGCGGGAAGCGCCGTGGCGGTGGCGGCGCCGTCGGGCGTCGGGGGCGAGGACGGTGCCGAGAGGGTGGCCAGGACCTTGTCCATGGCCCGCTGGGCCGCGAACTCGTACTCCACCGCCGCGCCCTCGATTCGCGCCAGGGCCGGCGAGATGTCCCTCCCCTCCGGCGCCGGCGGGAGCACGCCGAGGGTCGCGGCGCTGGCCGTCAACCCCGCCAGGTGGCGGCGCGTCTCGGGCCCCCAGCGCACGGGGTCGAGCGGCACGACGGGCGCGCTCGACAGGCGCGAGGCCGTCGCGCTGGCCATCCGTGTCACCATCAGCGCCGGCTCGTAATCATCCCCGACGGTCTTCCAGTACCAGGGGAGCGTGTCGTAGGTCGAGTGGTACGAGGTGCCCTTGGACCCGCCCCCGGAGAGCCCGCACGAGCCCACCCCGGCGTAGCACAGGAACGCGACGTGGTCCGAGCCGCCGCCGGTGTCGCCGAAGCCCGGCTGGCCGGGCACGCGCGCATCGACCCCCCGCGCGATCCACGCCTCGAACACGGACCTCGCCGGGTCGCGCGCCTGCGCCACGGCCCGGGCGGCCTCCGCGATCACCCGGCGCAGCGACGGGCTGGCGCCGGCGCCGAAGTCCGGGCCCATCGAGGCCATGTCGAGGTTGATGTACGCCACGGCATCCCGCATCAGCCGCTCGCGGTTGCCCTCGACCCACTCGGTCGAGCCGACGATGCCGAACTCCTCGGCCGCCCAGGCCGCGAACACGATCGTCCGCGCGGGCCTCCGGCCGGCCCGGGCCAGCTCGGCGAAGCTGCGCGCGGCCTCCATGAGGCAGATCGTGCCCGCGAGCGGGTCGGCCGCGCCGCACCCCCAGGCGTCGTGGTGGCACCCGATCACGACGAACCGATCGGGTTCGGTCGTCCCCCGCAGGGTTGCGATCACGTTGGCCGTGGGCATGATCCCGCGCTCCTGCTCGACGTGCAGGCGTACGCGCACGCCGGGACCACCGCTCAGCCGGTACGCGAAGGGCATCCCGCCCTGCCAGCCCTCGGGGACCAGCGCGCCGGCCATCCTGCCCATGATCGCCTGCGCCGCCACCCAGCCCACGGGCTGCACGGGAATCCGCGGGAGGTCGATCGTCGCCCCATCCAGGCGCGCCGCGTCCCGCGTCGCCTCCTCGCCCGGCGTGAGCGGGTCACCCGCGTAGCCGAGCGTCACGATCGAGCCGCGCTGGATGCACGAGGCGTTGGCGAACCCGCCCTCGGGGTACATGAGCCCCTTCATGTACCCGCTGTCCGCGGGGTCGGTGAAGATGATCAGCCCCGCGGCGCCCGCTTCCTCGGCGAACTTCGCCTTGTAGCCGCGGAAGTTCCCGCCGTAGCGGGCGATCGCGATCCGGCCGCGGACCTCGACGCCCAGCGCGCCGAGGCGGGCGAAATCCTCTTTCGTGCCATAGTTGGCGTACACCACCTCGGCCGTCACATCGCCCGAGCCGCTGTAGGCGTTCCAGCCCCAGGTCTGGTCCGGGTGCTGCGCGAACGGGTCGGAATCCACCGGGAACTCGCGGATGTCGAGCCTCTCGCGTCTCTCGCCGGGCGTGCCCTCGGCCGGCGTGATGAGCTCGAGCTCCGCGGCCTTCGGCGTGCACAGGTACGGCCAGATCTCGTGGACCCGGGTCTCGAGCCCCATCGCCTCGAACGCGCGCCGGATGCGCTCGATGTTCCGCCGGTCGCCCTCGGTGCCGGCGATGTGCGGCTCGGAGCCCAGCAGCTCGTGCCATGCCTTGAGCTGGGCGGCCGTGGGCTGGGCGTTGAGCTCGCTCTCGTAGTCCGCGTAGGCGCCCCGGTCGGCGGGGGGCCAGCAGGCGAGCAGCGATGGATCGATCTCGACGGGTCGAGCCAGCGCCGCGGAAGCGGCGAGCAGGGCGAAGAACGGGCTGGAAACGCGGCCGATCACGAGGGTCTCCTGAGC
>CAYWOF010000037.1:0-14704 GCA_964459825.1 uncultured Phycisphaeraceae bacterium
TGCACCTGACCGACGGGGCCAAGCGCGTCGTCATCTCGGCGCCCACCCAGAGCACCGAGCAGGTGCCCACGCTGTGCCTCGGCGTCAACGAGTCCGCCTACGACCCGGCGCGACACAAGGTGGTCTCCAACGCCTCGTGCACGACCAACTGCCTCGCCCCGATCGCCAAGGTGATCCAGGACGCCTTCGGCCTCGAGGAAGGCCTCATGACGACCATCCACGCGGCGACGGCGACGCAGCCCACGCAGGACGGACCATCCAAGAAGGACTGGCGCGGCGGGCGCAACGCCTACATGAACATCATCCCCGCCAGCACCGGGGCCGCCAAGGCCGTGACTCTCTGCATCCCGGCCCTGAAGGGCAAGCTGACCGGCATGGCGTTCCGGGTTCCCACCGCCGATGTCTCGGCCGTGGACCTGACGTTCCGCAGCGCGAAACCCGCCAGCCTCGACGCGATCCACGGCGCGATGCGGGCCGCCAGCGAGGGGCCCATGCGCGGCGTGCTGGGATTCACCGACGAGGAGGTCGTCTCGAGCGATTTCGTGGGCGATCGGCGCAGCTCGATCTACGATGCCAAGGCCGCCATCCAGCTCAACGAGCGGTTCTTCAAGGTGGTCTCCTGGTACGACAACGAGGCGGGCTACGCCGCCCGCTGCGTGGACCTTCTGTGCCTCATGGCCCGGCGCGACGGTTCGGCCTGAGCCCTACACTGGCTCCGCAAGGGACACGGGCCGGGGTCCGAGCGCCATGAAGATCGACACCCAGGACCTGCGGTACCGTCTCAACGACTGGTGGCAGGGTCTCAAGCGCCGGCCCGAGGTCATTCGGCGGGGGGTGATCCTCGGTGCGGGCGCCCTCATCCTCGTCATCGCCGTCGGGTTCTGGGCCGTCCGCCTCTGGCCGCGGGGGGGGCCGGGTGCCAGCGCGTCGCGCACACCCGGCGTGGCGGGCGTCTCCGCGGCCATGGGTGTCGCCGAGGCGATCGCCCGTTGGCTCAAGGGCGAAGAAGGGTTCGAGAACGTCGTCGTGACCGCGACCTCCGGACGGGGCCCGCAGGGCGGCCGACTGCTGGTCATGGGCGATGTTCCCAGCGAGGTCCACCTGACGAAGCTCCGCGAGCGATTGGGCACAGTCGACGATTCGATCGGCGTCGATTGGCAGGTGACCGTCGGAGGCGCCCCGCCCGCGCCATCGGGGGGCTAGCCAGCCAAGCCCGCGCCAACCGCGAGCCGGCGTTTGGGACATGGCAGGGTGCGTCGGGTATCCCCGACGAGAATTTGTGGGGTGAATCCCTCACGTCGGGCTTGCGTGCGACCACCAATCGTGGTCCAATGGTGTATCCCCGGTCATCGGACGGGACAGTCCGGTGGCGCGGGGAAGTGAGAAGAGCAGCACAGGCACTGACGCCGCGCCGGGATGCCACATGATCGGATCCGCCCATGTTCATCGGGGGGGTGGGTCTTCGAGGTGTGGTGTGTTCGCGTCCTACCGCTAGGGGTGTGGCGATTCAGGCCAAGAGAAGGGAGATCGACATGAAGTGCGTAGGGACAATTCGTAACGCGCAGCGCGCCGCGATCCTGGCGGGCTTGGCCCTGAGCCTGCCGGCTCTGGGGCAGACGCGCACGTACACGCTGGATGCGGACTTCGACGAGGGTGTGCTCGTCAACGTCAACCACGACGCGCCCAACAACAACCAGCTCCAGATGAACGCCGGCGCCCTGGCGACCTTCCCGTTCATCAACGTGGCATGCTCCAATCGCGGCACCGTCATGCGCATCAACACCGACACGGGTGCCATCGTGGGGCAGTACCGCGTCTCGCCCGATGGGCAGGCGCACAACCCATCGCGCACGACCGTGGACAGCGAGGGCAACGTGTGGGTGTGCCACCGTGACCAGTCGGGCAGCGTCGGTGCGGCCGGTGCGTGCGGCGCCGTGACCAAGATCGGCCTGCTCGTGGGCGGCACCCGCGGCGACAAGGTCTCCAATGGCATGGGCGGGTGGACGGTGACCCCGAATCCCGCCGGCGAGTACGTCGAGGGTCCCTTCAGCTACAACACCTGCGAGGACCGGGATGGCGACGGGCTTATCCGTACCTCGGGCGGCCCGACGCAGGTCTTCGGCTGGCCCGCGGGAACGGACTGGACGGGGGGCGTGACCGGAGCATTCCCCACACCCCTCGGTGACGCGACCGTGGACGAGGCCATCGACGAGGCCATCCTGATCTACCAGCGCACCCCGGGCGCGTACCAGACCCGCCACATGAGCGTGGACGGAAACGACGACCTCTGGTGCATGGGTTATCCCTTCTCCCAGTTGCGAGCCTACAAGCTCAACAAGGCCGATGGCTCGTGCGCGAATGTGCAGTACCCGGCCGCGAACCCGACCACGTTCAACATGGCGGCGATCCCCAACGGCGCCGGGGGCTTCGTCTCGGGCGGCGGGTACGGCGGGCTCGTCGATGGCGCGGGTATTCTGTGGTCCGCGGCCATCAGCCAGAGCAGCCTGCTCCGTTACAACCCGGTCGCGGGCACCGGCCAGACGTTCTTCAGCAGCCAGTCGTATGGAACGGGCATCGACAACCTCGGTAACATCTGGAACTCCAACTGGACCAGCAACACGGTCACCAAGTTCAGCTCCGCGGGTGCGAACCTGGGCACCTTCGGCATCGGCGTCGGCGGGCGAGGCGTCTGCGTCACGCCCGACAACCACATCTGGATCGCGTGCAGCTACTCCAACGCGGTTTACCACCTGACCAACGCGGGTGCCTTCGTGAAGGCGATCGGCGTCGGGGCTCATCCCACCGGCGTGGCCGTGGACAGCAACGGCAAGGTCTGGGTGACCAACTACGATGGCCACTCCGTGATGCGCATCGATCCCGCGGTCGCCAACGGCACCGTGGACCTCACGGTGGGCCTCAACTTCGCCGGGCAGGCGGCCGCCTATCCATACAACTACTCCGACATGACGGGCACGGTCGCCGTCGGCACGACGTCGCCCACGGGCACCTGGACCGTCGTCTATGACAGCGGCGCCACCGGCACGCCCTGGGGCAAGGCCAGCTGGACCTCGACCGAGCCGGCCGGCACCAGCATCGGCGTCGAGGTGCGGGCCAGCGACACCATCCCGGGGCTGACGGGAGAGACGTACGACCCGGTCTCCAACAACGTCTCGTTCGGCGGCACCGGCGTCACCGGGCGCTACATCCAGATCAAGTGCACCTTCACCCGGCCCGGCGGCTCGGCTACCAGTCCGATCCTCTACGACCTGACCATCATGGCCGACGCGGTCCTGGCCATCGACATCTACCCCAACCGCTTCCCCAACCCCATCTATCTGAGCCGCCCGTACACCATCTACGTCATCGCGTTCGGCAGCAGCCTGCTGGACATCTCGACCATCAACAACGCCACGGTGAAGTTCGGGCGGACCGGCACCGAGGCCTCGCCGGTTCGCGCTCCGACCATCCGTGATTTCAACCTGGACGGCTACATGGACGCCATGTACGGCTTCAAGACCCAGTTCTGCGGCTTTGTCCTGGGCGACACGAGCGGAACGCTCAAGTGCTCGACCGTCGGCGGCACGCCGCTGTCGGCCAGCGACTCGGTCGTCGTGTTCCCATAACCACCTGAGAATCCTGAGCTTGGGGCTTGCATGCTCCGGCACTTGCGGTAGGCTGTGTCAAGCGTGAGAGAAGAAAAGCGGGGGCGCGGCCGCGAGCAGTTGGCGGCCCGCCCGCGGAGGCGAAAGAGGAGGTGTCCGATGCGTGTGCGTGGGTTGCTTGGAGCGGGGATCGCGGTGGGCGCTCTCGCGGCGTCGGCCTCGGCTCGCCCGCTCGTCAATGCGGATTTCGAGGCCGGGCTGGCCGGCTGGTCGAGCGGCGGAGCCTCGGTGTCCGCCGTTGGCTTCGAGTTGAGCCGCGACTCGATTCTGGCCGGGCTTCAGGCGCCCTTCGATGGCGACTGGGATCCTCAGCAGGGTGCGCTCTTCGCGTCCCTGTGGAGCACGGACACGGGGGGGACGGACAGCTCGTACCTCGAGCAGACCTTCGTGGGTCTGACCGGCGAGGTGATCAACTTCATGGTCGCCTACGACTTTGGCGACTTCGCCGCGACCGGGGCCGACGGGGCGTACGTGACCATCTTCGACGGCGTCACGACGACCACGCTGGCCGAGTTCAACACGGCCGGGAGCGGGTTCCTCGGGGACGACGAGAACATCGACTGGACGCCCGTCCTGTACGTTCTGCCGGGCTCGGGGATCTACACGCTCAAGTTCGAGATCTTCGACGCCAGCGGCGACTTCGAGTCGCTCCTGATGATCGATGCCAAGGGCCGCATCATCCCGCTGCCCTCGGCCGCCGGGCTGGGGCTGGCGGGACTGGGCCTTATCGGTCTGCGGCGGCGCCGGGCCTGAGCGCAACTCCCTCTCGGTGAAGCACACAGGGGCTGCGTCCTCGGACGCGGCCCTTTTTTCAGAACTGAGTTCGGTTGGTCCGGGCCCGGCCCTGCGCTCAGTCCGCCGCGAGGACTTCCTTCATGAGGCTCGCGGGCATGGCGCGGTACTCGCTGAACTCCATGGTGGCGCTGGCGCGCCCCTGCGAGAGCCCGCGGATGACCGTGGTGTAGCCGAAGAGCTCGGAGAGGGGCACCTCGGCGGTGACGAGCTTGACGTGCCCGCGGTCCTCCGTCTCGACGATCATGCCGCGCCGGGAGGCGAGGTCGCCGGTGATGTTGCCGAGGTAGTCGTCGGGGACGGTGACCACGACCTTCATGATGGGCTCGAGGAGGACGGAGCCGGCGCGGGAGACGGCCTCCAGGAGGGCCAGGCGCCCGGCCTGCTCGAAGGCGACCTGTGACGAGTCCACGGCGTGGTACTTGCCGTCGACGAGGGTGACCTTGATGTTGATGAGGGGGTAGCCGGCCGAGACGCCGGAGACGGCGGCCTGGCGGACGCCGTTCTCGACGGCGGGGATGAACTCCTTGGGGATGGCGCCGCCGACGATGGCGTTCTCGAAGGCGATGCTGTCGGTGAAGTCCAGCTCCTCGGCCTTGGCCTGCTCGGCGGTGAAGGGCTCGAGGTGGATGGAGCAGTCGCCGAACTGGCCGCGCCCGCCGGTCTGCTTGACGAAGCGGCCCTGGACCCACTCGACCTTGCGGGTGATGGCCTCGCGGTAGGAGACGCGGGGCTTGCCGACGGCGACGTTGATGCGCATGTCCCGGACGATCTTGGTCCGGATGATGTCGAGGTGGAGCTCGCCCATGCCGGAGATGATGGTCTGGCCGGTCTCGTCGTCGTAGTGGTAGCGGAAGGAGGGGTCCTCGCGCCGGATGGTGGCCAGGGCCTCGGCGAGCTTGCGCTTGTCGTCGCCGCTCTTGGGCTCGATGGACATGCTGATGACCGGCTCGGGGAACGTCATGCGCTCGAGCAGGATCTGCTGGTCGGGATCGCAGAGCGTGTCGCCGGTGTAGGAGTCCTTGACGCCGATGACGGCGACGATGTTGCCGGCGCTGACGGCCTCGAGCGGGATGCGGTCCTTGGCGTGCATCTCGTAGATGCGCGAGATGTTCTCCTTCCGGCCGTTGGCGGGGTTGACCACGCGTGAGCCCTTGGCCAGGGTCCCCGAGTAGACGCGCATGTAGGTGAGATCGCCGTGCTGGTCGGAGACGACCTTGAAGACGAGCGCGGAGAACGGGGCGTTCTCGTCGTGCGGGCGCGTGAGCCTCTGGTCCTTGTCGCGCGGGTCGACGCCCTCGACCTCGGGCTTCTCGTTCGGGGCGGGAAGGAACTCGATGACGGCGTTGAGCAGACGCTGGATGCCGATGTTGCGCAGGGCCGCCCCGCAGAGCACCGCGACGCAGCGCTGCGAGATGACGCCCTTGCGGATGGCCGCCCGGATCTCGGCGGGCGTGACCGAGCCCTCGTCCGCGAGGTACTTCTCCATCACGTGGTCGTCGAGCTCGGCCGCGGCCTCGACGAGCTTGTGGTGCCATTGCCGGGCCGTCTCGAGCAGGTCGGCGGGGATCTCCTTCTCGAACATGACCGCGCCCTTCTCGTCGGCGTCGAAGTAGTACGCCTTCATCACGATCAGGTCGATCATGCCCTGGAACTGGTTGCCCTGCCCGATGGGGTACTGGATGGCGACGGCGTTGGCGCCCAGGCGCGCCCGGATGGAGTTGAACGAGAACTCGAAGTCGGCCCCGAGCTTGTCCATCTTGTTGATGAAGCACAGGCGGGGGACGCGGTAGCGGTCGGCCTGGCGCCAGACGGTCTCGGACTGGGCCTCCACACCCTCCTTGCCGTCGAAGACCGCGACCGCGCCGTCGAGGACGCGCAGCGAACGCTCGACCTCGATGGTGAAGTCCACGTGGCCGGGGGTGTCGATCAGGTTGATCTTGTAATCCCGGCCCGCGTACTCCCAGGGGCAGGTGGTGGCGGCCGACTGGATGGTGATGCCGCGCTCCTGCTCTTCCTGCAGGAAGTCCATGGTCGCCGTGCCCTCGTGGACCTCGCCCATCTTGTAGGTCTTGCCGGTGTAGAAGAGGACGCGCTCGGAGACGGTGGTCTTGCCGGCATCGATGTGGGCGCAGATGCCGATGTTGCGGATATGGGAAAGGTCGGTGGTCATGGCTTCGTTCCGTCGCGCTGGTCTGCCTGGCGTCTGCCGGGCCTCCCGAGAGAGGCCGGGCCCTTGGGATCGTCCTCCGGACCGGGCTCCAATCGCCCGCCGGGGAATAAGACTCGGTGAGTTCGGTCGCGCCGCGGGGCGCGATCCGAGAAGATTGCCCAATCCTGACGACGGGACCGGAGAACCCGGCCCCACCCCCCACGGCGGACCGGTTACCCGGGCTCGTCGTCCTCCCGCTGGCTCATGGCTGGAGCCTCCTGGAGGAGATCGCCCTCGATGGGGGCCTGGTTGAGCGAATCTGGGAGCGACCGGGCCCCGGACGGGCTCCCAAGGCCCATCGCCGAGGCCCTGGGAGGGGGCGGATCGAGCGATGTGCGGGAAATGGTAGACCCCGCGGGCGGGCCGTCAAGGTGTCCGGGACAGCCCCTCCATCTCGGTCCGTTGGCCCTCGGAGAGGCCGCTCAGGGGGTCCAGTCGCGTATTGGCATCGTTGGCAAGGGCCCGAGCCGCCCACGGGCCGGCCTCGTCGCGTCGTCCGGCGGAGGCCAGGGCTCGGGCGATCTGGAACGGGAATGTGGGCCCGTGCGGGTCGAGGGCTGCGGCCCGCATCCAGGCCTCGACCGCGCGCAACAGGTGGGCGTGGTCGCCCTCGATCTCGGCGCGGGCGGCTCGGGCCGTTCCGAGCCAGGCGTGGGCGGAAGCCGAACCGGGGTTGAGCCGTGCCGCTTCGGCGGCCGCGGTCTCCCCGGCCTCGGCAGCCCGTCGAACGGATTCCGGTTCCGTCTCCAGTGAAGCCAGTGTCAGGCACGCGCGCGAGATCGCGCCCAGCGTGGGCTCGTGGCGGGGGTAGAGGGCGCGGGCGCGTTCGAGCTCGTCGATAGCGGTAGGGAGCAGGCGTCGCGCGAGCTGGGCCATGGCGGCCTCGAACGAGCGCGGGTCCGTGGGAGCGGGAACACCCAGGGCCACGCCGAGGTCACCGGCGATGCGGGCCATCGAGTCCTCTCCGGCCGGACCGGTAGCGGGGAGTTCATCCAGGCGGGCATGGAGGAGCGCGAGCGGGCGGACGGCCGCCGCCGCATCGGCGGTGTGCGACTGCCAACGGGTGATCGGGAGGAGGGCGAGCAGGACCGCGCCGAGGGCGGTGAGGAGAAGGGTGAGGCCGGGGAGCGAGGCACGAGCGAGGGCCGGTCGCGTGCGGATGCCCGGAGGCACCGGCGGGCGTCCGGTGGCCGGGTGAGCGGCCAGGAGCACGAAGAGCCACGCCGCGGAGCCGGGCCAGGTGGGCGTGACGTCGAGGTTGGCGTGGATGGTGATGGCGAGCGCACCGGCGGCGAACGCCATGGGCCACGCGGGCGCGATGCGCGTGACGGCGAGGATGCCGAGCGAGATGGCGATCCAGGCGGCGATCCCAACGAGGCGCGCGAGCGCCGACTCGGGCGTCGTGGCGCCGGCCTCGAGCGCGCCGGAGATGAGTGTGGGGATGGCGGTGAGCGTGAGGAGGGTCCAGAGGGTTGGCCGGAGGGATTCGGCGGCGTCGGGGGGCGGCGGTTGACGCCGCGCCTCGCTTGGAGCAGGGCCGCCGAGCAGCTGGTTGGCGCAGGAGTGGATCCACCGGGCGATGAGCCCGAGCCACGGGAGGGCGAAGAGGCCGAGGGCGGCCGGGTAGTCGAGCAGGAGCATGTGCGGGCTGTCCACGTTCTCGGGGGCGATGGACGGCTTGACGAGCATGTAGGCGTCCTTGAAGCCGGCGGGCCCGACGCCGTGAAGAGGGTGGTCGGCGATGATGCGGAGGGCCCCGCGCGCGTAGAACGAGCGGAAGAGGAGAGAGAGCTCGCCGAGGCGTTCGCCGACGAGGGCGCGAGCGAGGATGGCGAGTGGGGCGAGGGAGAGGACGAGAGCGGTCAGGAGGAGGGGAAGGCGAGTGCTGGTACCGGGGCGCGGCTCGTTCGAGCGCGGGCGGGCCGTGGCGCCCGACGAGCTGGAGGTCGGGGGAGGAGAGGCTGCAGCCACAGCCGGGACGCCTGCCCCACGAGCCTTGGCAGAGTAAAGACCCAGGGCGGTGAGGCCAGCCCCCACGGCGGCGACGGCGAATCCGGCCTTGGAGTGGGCGAGCCAGAGCGCGACCGATGCGAGGATCAGGCCGAGGATCACCAGGCCGAGCATGCCGTCGGGCAGGAGACGCCGGCGCGTCGCGCCAACGCCGAGTAGGACGAGGCCGAGGAGCGCGACGGTCGCGCCTGCGGCGAAGGACGCGTAGACGTTGGCAAGGCCGAACCAGCCGGTGGCCTCGGGCTGGAGGAGGCGGTTGACGAAGGCGCGGGCCATGGCCGAGTCGGAGGACCAACCCCGGGCGGCGAGGAAGGCGTCGCGGTTCTGGTTGAAGGCGGCCACGGTGTCGGCGTGCTCGATGTAGACCTGCGCGAGTCCCTTGGCCGCGAGCATGCCGATGAGGCCGACGGCGGCGGCGAGGGTGGGGCGCCGGAATCGATCGTCGCGGCAGAGGTGATGGAGGGCGAGCCCCGCGGCGAGGGCCGCGATCCAGGTCAGGCCGAGGCGGGTGTTCTCGAGCGAGCCGGGCATGTGGAGCAGCGCGCCGAGCGAGCCCAGGGCCCACAGGCCGGTCATGGCGAGAGAAGGGGCGCGGCGGCGGGAGTCGGCCAGGAGGGCGATGCCGGCCGCGGCGAGCATGAGCGTGTCGAGAAGGACTGAGCCGGCGGGGCCGATGCCGGTCATGGGGAGGTCGATGCGCGCGGCGTCGAGGGCCCAGTGGGGCATGGGGTCGAAGGAGACCAGGGCGCGGGTGAAGGCCGCGATGAGCAGGATGGCCCAGGCGATCCAGGTCAACCCGGGGGCGAGCGGTCGAGGATGGGGAGAGTCGGCCATCGATGTACGGATTGGAGAGTTCACCACAGAGGCACAGCGGGCACAGAGAACGGATGAGAACAGGTGTGGATTGATGAGCCGATCCTGGCATCGCGCTGGGGCGGCGAGGCTCCTCTTCCTCGGTGTTCTCTGTGCCTGTGGTGACGTCCTTGCGTGGATCAGGACGCTAAGGGGTGCGGGTGCGGGCGTACTCGAAGAGGGCAATGACGAGCAGGAGCACGAGGGTCTGGATGCCCACGAGGAGGGCCTGCCAGGGCTGGAGGGAGGCGAGGGCGATGCCGGAGATGCCGGTGACGGCGGTGAGGCCCCAGATGATGACGACGGCCGCGCGCCGGGAGAGGCCGAGGCCGACCAGGCGGTGGGAGAGGTGCTGGAGGTCGCCGACGAGCAGCGGCTTGCCCTGGGAGAGGCGGATCAGGAGCACCGAGGTGAAGTCATAAAGCGGGACGGCCAGGACGACGAGGGGCATCAGGAGTGCGTACCACGGGCCCGATGGCACGGCATGCGGCGGCGAAGGACCGGCAACGTCTGGGCTGTAATAGGTCGTGCGCGTCGTCAGGAACGCCAGGAGGAACCCCAGGACAACGGACCCCCCATCGCCCATGAAGATCCGGGCGCCCATCGGCCGGGGGAAGTTGAAGACGAGGAAGCCGGCGCAGGCACCGATCAACAGGGCGAGCACGGCGGCGATGAACCACTGGGGCTGCGGGCTCACGAGGGTGCCGGCGAGGAAGAGAGACGCCGCAATGGCGGCGACGCCGGCCGCGAGGCCGTCCATGTTGTCCATGAAGTTCAGCGCGTTGGTCACCACGAGGAACCAGAGGGTGGTGACGAGGATCGAGAGCCAGGCCCCCCCGACGTGGGGATCGAGGAGGGTGAGCAGGCGCGTGTCGGACATCCCCGGGGCGAGCGTCGTGACCAGGGGAATCGCCAGGGCCGGCAGGACCATGACGGTCAGCTTGAGGCGCGGACCGAGGGGGCGCCGGTCGTCGAGGAGACCCATGATGTGGAGCAGGAACAGGCAGGCCAGGAGGAGCAGGGCGAGCGGGACCTGGGAGTGGATGCCGGCGATGTGCTCGTGCAGATCCGCCGGGATGAGACCGGGTTCGGTGCGCCAGGACGCCACGGGGGATGCGTCGAGGGGGGCGAGAAGCCCCAGGCCCAGCAGGATGGGGAGCGCGATGGCCCAGATGATGGCGATGCCGCCGGTGTTGGGGACCCTTCGTCGGGGCGCCTTGACCTGGCCCGGCACACCGGGCGAGTCGAAGGTCTCGAAGCGATGGCCCAGGCGGACCAGGATCGCCGTGAGGGGAAACGAGATGAGGAAGGCGCCGGGGATGAGGGCCAGGACGAGCCAGGGCATCGGTGGAGTCTACGGGAACGGGAGCATCAGGGGCCGGGCGCCATGCCCGGGAGGCGGGGGCGGAGCCGGCGGGCGAGCGGCCAGACGGCGTAGAGGAGCACGTAGTCGAGGAGCACGATGACGGCCAGGATGGCCACGCGTCCAGGCCAGGGACCCAGCTTGTCGATGAGGGTCGGATTGGCGGGTGCGGTGGGACCGACGTAGCCGTAGTTGATGGGGCGCCCGAGGAACTCGGTCAGAAGGATGTCGAGCCCGAAGACCAAGGCGCAATAGACGATGCTCGCACCGATGGCCGCGAGAAGATCTCGCGATGTGGGTCGATACCGGCGCACCACCAGGTCGTACACGGCGGAACCGACGATCATCGTGTGCCCGATCCAGAAGAGCCAGAACAGGGTGGAGGCGACCCCCGTCCGGATGATGGGGGTGAAGAAGGCCTGGGTGGAAAGGCCGATGCCCCAGAAGTACAGCAGGGTGCGCAACGGGCGCCGGCCGGTGATCATGGCCAACCCGGCCACGAAGATGGCCAGGTCGCAGAGCTGCAGGGGCAGGCTGTCGGCCCAGTCGAATCGGCTGGGGAGCAGGTACCAGGCGGTGTAACCGACCGCGTAGGCGAGCACGACCCAGCCCCACGCGCGCCGGAAGCGGGCCTCGCGCGCCGTCTCGCACCAGCGCCGGCCGAGCCAGCACGCCCCGATCATCAGGCCGCCAAAGGCCAGGACCGAAAGGAAGTGGAGCAGGGAGAACGGGACAAACGTCGTCAGCCAGTCGCCCGTGGAGGCCGGCGGCGCGGGGGGCATGGCGGGAGCGTAGCGGGGGTGGAAGTCATGAGCGTTGGCTGGCGTCGAGAGGATCCACCACGGAGGCGCAGTGGGCACAGAGACCGGATGAGGTGGAGCAGAAGCGGGAAGAGCCGCGCATCGTCTACGTGCGACCGGCGGCGGCCTCGTGCCGAAGCTGGCCGCAGGCGGCGGCGATGTCGCGCCCGCGCGAGCGCCGGATGTGGGTGTTCACGCCGCGGGCGCGCAGCAGACGCTGGAACTCCCGCACATCATCGGACTGGGGGCGCTGGAACGGCAGGCCGGGGACCTCGTTGTAGCGGATGAGGTTGACGTTGGCGCGCAGCGAGCGGGCGACCTGGGCCAGCTCCGCGGCGTGCTCGGGCCGGTCGTTGACGGCGCGCAGGAGCGTGTACTCGAGCGTGATCTCGCGCCCGGTCTTGTCGAACCAGCGCTGGCACGCGGCGAGGAGGTCCTTGATGGTCGTGTACTCCGCCCAGGGGATGAGGCGCCGGCGGAGCTCGTCGTTGGGAGCGTGCAGGGAGAGCGCGAGGGTGACGGGGAGATCGAGCTGCTCGGCGAGCTTGTCGATGGCCCTGGGCAGTCCGACGGTGGAAACGGTGACCTTGCGGGCGGAGATGTTGAACGCCCACGGGGCCGTGATGGTGCGGATGGCCCTGATGACGCTGCCGAGGTTGGCGAGGGGCTCGCCCATGCCCATGAAGACGATGTTGGTGACGCGGGGCGCGGGTACCACCGCTCGCCGGCTCTGCGGCGGAGCGGTGGGGTCGGGGCCGTCGCACGGCTGCGCGCCGAGGCCGCCGCGAGCAGTGGCGCCCGGGGCGGGGGGCGCGTCCACGGCGAGGAGCTGATTGAGGCGCCAGACCTGCTCGACGATGCGTCCGGCGGAGAGGTTGGACTCGAGGCCGCCGAGGCCGGAGGCGCAGAAGGCGCACCCGACGGGGCAGCCGACTTGGGAGGAGATGCAGGCGGTGTTGCGGGACTCGGTGGGGATGAGGACGCACTCGGTCTGGGGGGCGTCGTGCTGGATGCTGGGTGCTGCGTGCTGCGGTGCGAGGGGCAGCGGGTGCGAGAGGGGGTCAGGGGTGGAGGGATCCGAGCCTTCGGGCGAAGACGCCCTCAGACTCGGCGTCGCACGGGCGTCTTCCCATTCGATCAGTAGCTTCTGGGTGCCGTCGGTGGCGAGCTGGTGGCGGACGATGGAGCCGGAGAGGAAGGTCATGCCCCGGGCGAGGGCGGCGCGATCGGACTTGGAGAGGTTGGACATCGCCTCGGGGTCGGCGGTGCGCTTGGCGTAGACCCAGTCGAGGATCTGGTCGGCGCGGTAGGCGGCCATGCCGTGCTCGGCGCACCAGGCGCGGAGGGCGTCGGGGTCGTGCTCGAAGATGTGGCGCGGGGGGTGGCGCACGGGGAAGGGTATGGGAGGGTCGTGCGTTAGACTGGCGGCGTGCGCCGGTGGCTGCAGAGGGCTCGTACGACGATCGACGGACGGGGCCGGAGGGTGCCCGTGTTCGATGTCATGCGCGGGGAGGACGTGAGCTCGATCGCGACGAGCGATGTCGAGCTGCGCCAGATCGTCGCACAGTTACAGGCGAGCACGCGGCGCGGGTGGAACGATCCCATCCCCGGTCGCGAGCTCGGCGCCATGGTCATTCTCATGGTCTTGCTGGGGGTGGCGAGCTGCCTCCTCTTTCTCATCCCCGGCGTACCCCAGTGGGTGTTCCCGGCGATGGTGGGAGGGAGTGCCGTCGCCTGGCTGCGCGTCGTTCATCCCGTCATCCACGGTCGGACCTTCCGACAGACGCGCGCGAGCCTTCTGTGGTCTGGGTATTGCGCATCGTGCGCGTATCCCGTTCGAGCTACTCCTCCGGACGCGGATGGGATCGTGGTGTGCCCGGAGTGCTCTGCGGCATGGCCCGTGGGCGAGATGAGCACCGCAGGCACTCGACCCGCCGGGGGCGATGCGGCGTCAGTGGCAGATCTGGGGCAGATCCATCCCTTCTGGACGTGGCTGACCGGCAAGAGACCGTACGGACGAACTCTCGACGAGCGGGACCGGGCACTCCCACTCGTGGATGCGCGGCAACTGATTCGAGCGGGTGTCGCGGGACTCGATCCTCGTCGAGACTGGCAGCTCCGGCTCAGGCTCTCGCGTGGGCTCGGGCGGGAGCGCCTGCGGCTGGGTTTCTGGTACCTGCTGGCGGCACCGATCCTGGTGCTGGTGATGTGGGGAATCCTGGCCGGATTCAGGCCCCGTCCCGTGACCCTGGGATGGGCCCTGCAAGGCGGGTTGGCCCTTGTCTTCGTTGTGACTTGGATTCTGGTGGCTGCCCGGACCGTCATGCGGTGGTGGAATGCGCGCGGTGAGTCGTTTGACAGGGTGGTCCGGCGAGCCATGCTCGCGGAGGACCTGTGCCCGTCGTGCGCGATGGACCTGCGCACAGGGCGCCTCGGCGCGGACGGTCTCGTCGAGTGCACCCGGTGCGGAGCGGCGTGGCGACCGAGTCCGCTCACGGTCGCAACGAGGGATCTTCACATCGCAGACAGGTGACGATTCTCCACGGTCAGCGGCACTGCCCCGTACGCCTGCGGCGTCACGTCGGACCGCCCTATGCGCACGGGAGTGTCCGCGCCCGGAAGGCTCTTGTCGCGGAGGATGCGGCGCAGGGCCGCGGGAAGGGCGAACTCGACATCTTCCTCGAAGACATCGGCGACCTCGAGGGTGGCGCCGTAGCGGGCGACGAGGGCGCGGCAGATCTCGGCGACGAGGTCCTCGGGGGCGCTGGCGCCGGCGGTGAGGAGGACGGTGGGGCCGGGGGAGGCGCGCTCACGGAGTGACGCATCGGCCTCCGACGCGGCATCGGTTCTCGCTCCGATGGAGCGGAGGGGTGTAGCCACGGGTGGAGGTCGCCGGAGGCGACCGGAACCCGTGGTGGGCGAGGTCAGGGCAGCCCGCTCCGGAGGAGCGGAGGAGTCGAGGTTGGTCCCGGGCGCCTCCTCCGCCCCTCGCGGGGCGGGATCGTCTTCACTC
>CAYWOF010000038.1:0-14690 GCA_964459825.1 uncultured Phycisphaeraceae bacterium
CAGTAACCGGCCGATCAATCAAGTTTCAATCCACGCTCCCGCGCGGGGAGCGACAGATCGGAAGAGCGTCGGGTAGGGAAAGAGGGGTGTTTCAATCCGGGCTCCGGCGCGGGGAGCGACTGGCGAGGATCAGCGGGAGGCCATCCGTCGGCATCGTCCAAGGGTACGCCCGCGCGAGCGTACTCTTCCGGCCATGCGGGCGCACCTCGTCCAGCTCGACATCGTGTGGGAGGAACCCGGCGCGAACTTCGCGCGGGTCGAGCGGCTGCTGGACTCGGCCCCGATCGAGCCGGGCGACTTGGTGCTCCTGCCCGAGATGTTCGACACCGGGTTCTCGTTCAACATCGAGCGCACGGCCGATCGCGGCGCGACGGTGGAGTTCCTGACGCGCCTGGCGCAGGACCTGGGCGTGACGGTGCAGGGCGGCCGGACGGCGCACGCTTGCTCCTGCACCCGGGCGACGAACCGGGCGACGGTGGTCGGCCCCGCGGGCGGCGTGCTGTGCGACTTCGCCAAGGTGCATCCCTTCAGCTTCGGGGGCGAGGCCGAGCGATTCGTGGGTGGGACCGAGGTCATGACCTATCGCTGGGAGGGACCCGGGCGGAAGAACGACGCCGGGGCCGTCACGGGCGACGAGACCCTGATCGTGTGCCCGGCCGTGTGCTACGACCTGCGGTTCCCGGAGTTGTTCCGCTTGGGCCTGACGAAGGGCGCCGAGGTGTTCGCCATCGGAGCGAACTGGCCCGAGGCGCGCCAGGCCCATTGGCGGGCCCTGCTGGTGGCCCGGGCGATCGAGAACCAGGCGGTGGTGCTGGGGGTGAATCGCACGGGGCGCGACCCGCACCTGGGCTACGTCGGCGGTTCGATCGGTGTGGGCCCGAAGGGTGAGGTCCTGGGGGAACTGGAGGCGGAGGAGGACGTGCTGAGCGTCGAGGTCCAGGGGCGCGCGATCCGCTCCTGGCGCGAGGCGTTTCCGGCGTGGCGCGATGCGCGGCTCATGCCGGGCGCGCCGGCCTCCCCGTTGCCGACCCGCGGTTGAGGGAGCGCCCGGCCCTCCGGGTCGCGCGTCACTGCCGGGCGACCGCCGGCGCAGCGCCCAGGCGTTCGAGGGCCGCCAGAGCGACCGGGGCGTGGGTGTACGCCGGTCCGCCCCCCATCATCACGGCGACACCCGTCGCCTCCATGATCTCCTCGGCGGAGGCGCCCGCCTTGAGCGCCTTCTCGACGTGGGAGTTGATGCAGGCCTCGCACCGGGAGGCCACGCCGATGCCCAGGGCGATCAGTTCCTTGTGCTTGACCGTCAAGGCACCCTCGCGCATCAGGGCCTGGAAGAAGGGGCCGAACGCCCGGGGGATGTCGGGGGCCGCGACCTTGAGGTTCGCCATGGCGCGGGCGTGGTCGGTGACGGATCCGTTCTGCATGGCAGGGTCTCCGATGGGCGGTTGGGGACCCCGGGCCGCCAGGAACCCCACCGCGCCGCCCAATCGTGCGGCGGGGCGCGGGGCGGGCGATAGGGGAAGTTTCCCGCATCCGGGCGCGCGGCAGGCGGAATGGGCTGCGGGGGCGGTCCGGATAACCGGCTCAGCGGGCCGGTCGGGGATTGGCCGGATCGAGGGTGGTCACCAGGCTGGCGGCGATCGCGCCGCGCAACCGACGCCACCGGGCGCGGGAGCGCACCAGGCGCTGGTTCACTTCGAGCTCGATTCCGGCGTAGCGGGTCGGCCCGAAGCGGGTCCGGAGGTGCGTGGTGAGCCCGTCGGACGTGCCGCGGTAGGGCCGGTTGAGGTGCAGCGTCAGGCGTGGTTCGCGGCGTTGAAGCTCCCGGCGCCAGGCGGCGCAGACGGCCCGCTCGATCGGGCGCGCGGGGTCGAACAGGAACCCGACATGGGTGGTGCGCCGGCGGGCGCGAAGGACGGGCGTGAACGAGTGGATCGAGATGTGGATGGCCGCCTGTCCGGCCGCGATGGCCCTCGCGACACGGCCTTCCACACGCGCGCGGTGCGGCTGGTAGTAGCGGCGGAGGATGCGCTCGCGTGCGCGGACCGGGAGCGCCCGGGTCCAGCGCGACAGGAGGGCGTGGTGGTGGAGTGAGCGGTTGAGGTCCACCACGAGTCGGGACGTGAGCGAGCACTCGAGCGGAGCGCGAAGGGTGCGGGCCAGGTCCCGGGCGAGCACCAGGGCGCCGGCATCGAAGGCCCGGTGGGTGCGGAGGAGGCCCCGGGCGCCGGCGAACGCGCGGCGCAGATCGGCGGGGACCCGGTTGCCCGCGTGCTCGCAGGTGATCAGCAGCCACGGCGGTCTCGAGGGCCCGCGATCAATCGGCGCCAAGGAACATCTCCCCGTGGCGCAGGCAGTCGGCGAGGCGCGTGTAGACGGATCGCAGGCGATCCCGGCCGGGCGCGGGCCCGGCGGCGGCGAGGATGCGCCGGGCGAGCGGCCCCCGCTCGAGGATCACCCGGAGACACTCGTGATGATCCTCGCGTTCGCGCCGCGGGAGGCAGGTTTCGATGAGGTGGGCCCAGACCTCGCCCGCGGCGCACGGGGCGGGATCGGGAAACCCGAGCGTGTCCAGGTAGGCCCGATCCGTGATGAGGGCGCGATCGCCATCTCGGGTGGTCGAGTCGAGGATGCAGGCGAGGGGCTCGGCGGCCCAGGCCTGCTGGACGGCGAGCGTGCACGAGCGCTCCTC
The DNA here is from genome assembly GCA_964459825.1 of uncultured Phycisphaeraceae bacterium. Classification (GTDB taxonomy): domain Bacteria; phylum Planctomycetota; class Phycisphaerae; order Phycisphaerales; family UBA1924; genus CAYWOF01. Next base: position 2,690 of record CAYWOF010000038.1, read on the forward strand.
GACCAGGGCACGCAGGGCGCCGATGACGGCCGCGCCGATGGCCACGTCGGCGCGCGGACACTCCTGCACGTCGAGGAGGCGGATCTCGATGGAGCCCCGCTCGAAGCGGGCGATGGCGCCGCGCGAGTTGGCCCACTCGTGGCGCAGGATGCCCTCGGGGTCGAGCGGGGCGAGGTCGGCGTAGATGCGATCGAGGATGACCCGCTGGTAGTCATCGCGGGTGAAGACGGGCTCGGGGATCACGCGACCGGCGACCGAGGGGACGCGGGCCGCGTTGGCGCGGTAGGCCGCGAGCCGGTTGTCGAGGATGCCGGTCGCGTGTCCGTCGAGCACGGGGGAGGAGGCGGCCAGGGCGGGGAGGAGGGGGAGGAGGAGTCGGACGGCGGCGTGGAGGCGGCCGAAGTCGTCGGCCGGAGCGGCATCGGTGCCGAAGGACAGGTTGATGTGGGACGCCTGGAGGTTGGCCCAGCCGTGCCCGCGGCAGGAGAAGATGCGGTCGAAGCACCCGTAGATCGGGCCGTGGTCGTGGGGCCAGAGGCGCATCTCGGCGAGCGGGTCCATCCACGGGTGCATGGCGGTGGGCAGGAGGCACGCCCCGAGGGGCGCCAGGACGGCGTTGGCCCGGCCGACGTGGTCCTGGAAGAGCCCCGGCGCACCGTCGAGGGAGGGGACGGGGTCGGTCGTCTTGAGCTCGAGCACGTGGAGGGTGAGCTCGTTGGACCACGAGACCGGGCCCAGGGGGACCTCGCCGTCGTAGGAGCCGGAGACGGCGTGGAGGAGGCGATCGGCGATCGGGCGCACGTCGAGCGTGCGCCGGTCGACGATCATGTACTCGAGCTCGAGGCCGATCCGCGCCAGCAGCGGGTAGGGGTGGGTCATTGGCGCATGGCCTCGATGCGCTTGATGAAGACGCGGACGATTTTGCGGTACAGCTCGTGGCCCAGGACCGAGTCCTCCTCGCCGGCCTCGACGTTGGGGTTGTCGTTGATCTCGATGACCACCGGGCGCCCGGCGGGGTCCAGCTCCTTGATGTCCACGCCGTAGAAGCCGTCGCCGACGAGTCCCGCGGCGCGCACCGCGGTGCGGACCACGTCGCGCGGGGCCTGCTCGACGGCGAGGGTCTCGACGCGCCCGAACTTCACCGAACCCTGGCGGGTGTACTGGGCGATCTGCCAGTGGTGCCGGGCCATGTGGTAGCGGCAGACGAAGAGGGGCTCGCGGTCGAGGATGCCCACGCGCCAGTCGAACGGCGTGGGGACGAACTCCTGTACGAGGAGGAGCTCGGACACCCGGAAGAGACGGTCGAGCTCGGCGCCCAGCTGCGTCTCGTTCTCCACCTTGATGACCCCCTTGGAGAACGAGCTGTCGGGCTGCTTGAGCACGCAGGGGAAGCCGATCGAGAGCTGCACGGTGTCGGCGGTCTCGCGGCTGATAATGGCGGTGCGCGGCGTGGGGACGCCGTGACGCTCGAGCAGCTCCGCGAGGTAGACCTTGTTGGAGCAGCGCAGGATGGACTCGGGGTCGTCGATGACGACGAGCCCCTCGGCGGCGGCGCGCCGGGCGATGCGGTAGGTGTGGTGGTTGACGCTGGTGGTCTCGCGGATGAAGAGGGCGTCGAACTCGGCGAGGCGCCCGTAGAGCTCGTCCTTGTCGAGGATGTCCACCTCGCAGTCCATCCACTCGGCGACGCGGGCGAAGCGTCGCAGGGCGCGCTCGTCGGACGGAGGGTGGGCCTCGTGGGGGTTGCGCAGGACGGCGATGTCGTAGCGCGGCTCGCGGCGCTTGCGCCGGTGGTGGTCGGTGCGGGCGAAGTACTCGGTGGCGCGCTTTAGGACGAACTCGTGGTGCTCGGGAGGGATGTCCCCGGCGTCGATCGCGCGGATGGACTCGAGCTCCCACACGCCCGCGCGCCGGGCGAACGAGGCCCGCAGGAACGGGGCCGGGAACTGGTTGTAGAGGGCCCGGCTCAGACGGTCGTAGCGCTTGGCCACGTTGGAACCGAAGTAGATCGAGAGGTCGAACTCATCGGAGCGCAGGGCGCGCAGGCTGGAGCGGATGAGCTCCTCGATGTCCTCGGCGACCACGCGGACGGTGGGCGGGGTCTTGAGGTCCTGGATGGTGAGCACGGCGGGGATGGGCTTGTGCCCCCGGGCCGCGGCGATGAGGGAGACGTAGTAGCCCAGGCTCTGGTAGCGGTACGACTTGCAGAGGTTGAAGACACGCGCGGGCCCGGTCTGGCTGAAGCCGGGGTCGGTGAGGTAGGTCCGGGCGGGGACGACCTCGACGCCGGGCACGTGGAGGGGCCAGTCCCTGGGGTTTTCCAGAACGAGGAGGCGGCGCATGGGCCCGACGCGTCAGGGCGCGTCTCTCCGGACACGCCGGCGCGGGGAGCGCCGGCGGAGCGCGAGCGGTCCGGGCGGGCGACGATCGCACGCCTCGATCACGAGCATGGTGGCGTCGTACGTGAGGATCCCGAGGAGGATGGCGCCGACGAGCCGTCCGATCTCGACCCGGTACTCGTGGCTGTGGTACGGCGGGTTCGGGTGAAGGGGGTCGGCGACGACGACCCTGCGTCGGCGCCGGTCGTAGCCGCTGATCACCACGAAATGGCCCATGGGGCCTCCCCGGACGTCGTCCTCCACGACCACGCCGTCCTCGGTGGCTCGCTCGCGGGGCGTGCCGTACAGGTAGGTGCCGCTGAGGCCGGCGAGGATCGGCACGCGCCGGTGGAGGTAGCGCCGGATGAGCGCGGGGGTCAGGTCTTCCATGAGGACGCGCCCACCGAGTTTGATGAAGCGGAGGTAGCCCTCGGTCAGCGCCCGGATCGGTTCGTGGGACTTGTGCCGGAGCTGGGCGCGCAGCTTGGCGGGAAGAGAGGCCCCGGACGTGAACCAGCTCGGGTCCCAGACCTGGAGGTTGTAGGTGTGGACGGTGGCCCGGTAGCCGCGCTCGAGGGCGTGGCACCCGAGAAACACCGCCAGCGTGCCGCCGTGGTCGAGCCGGCGCACCTGGGCGATCGTGTCCTCCAGCGAGATGTCATCGCCCCAATACCGATAGATGGCGTGGAGGCACGTGGGCCCGCAGGTGGTGTCGTCCGGCTGGCGCTGGATCTGGAGGCGAAGGCGACGAGGCATCGGCCGGGAAGCGTATCCGATGATCCGCACGATGCGAGAACGCACGGCCGGGCGGCTAACACTCCACCGGCGACGGGCGTCTCGGTATCAGACGGCGGGCCCCCGGGGCGGCGGGCCCCCGGGAGGGCCGATGGACGAGGACCATGGCAACGACCGCGTCGAACGGTGTGGCCGCGTTCGCCCGCAACCCGGATCGGGTGGCGGCGTGGGGTCGCATGGACCCTGAGCACGCACGCGAGGCGTCCGCGATCGCCCCCGCAGAGCCTCTTCCCGGGCTCGGGGAGGGCCTGCACCGGGATGTCCTCGCCGCGCGCGCGGGAGATCGCGGCGCGCTGGGGCGTCTCCACGAGCGGTTTGCCCCCATGGTGCACGGGCTGCTGCTGTCGCGCTTGCCGGGATCGGAGGCCGACGACCTCGTGCAGGACGTGTTCGTGCTGGTGATCCGACGCCTGCGGACGCTCCGGGACGCCGAGGCGTTCCCGGCCTGGCTGGCCCGCCTGACCCGCAACCGCGCGGCGAGCGCCGCACGCCGGCGTCGACCCACGCTCCGTCTGACCGACGAGATCGAGGACCGGAGGTCCGAGCCGCGACGCGAGGAGGCGGAGCGCGTGATGGCCGTCATCCGGGCCCTGCCGGAGGCCTATCGGGAGACGCTGACCCTGCGCCTGGCGGAGGGCATGACCGGGCCGGAGATCGCGCTGCGGACCGGCATGACGCACGGGTCGGTGCGGGTCAACCTGCACCGCGGCATGGCCATGCTGCGCGAGCGCCTGGCGGCGCCGCGGGCCGGGCGCGGAGAGGAGGGCACATGAGCGGGCGGCCGGTTCATGGGAACGATCGATCCGCGGGCCAGGCGGGGGACTACCTGTGGGATGGCACGGGGGAGCCCGATCGCGCGGTGCGGGCGCTCGAGGCGGCGCTGGCCCCGCTGAGGCACAAGGGGACCTGGCGGGAGCCGGTCGCGCCCCGCACCCCCGCGCGCTGGGGCGGTTTGCGCCACGGGGCGCTCGCGGCCGCGGCCGTGGCCGTGTCGGGCCAGGGTTGGCTGCTCCTCGGGGTGGACCGAAGGCCGACCTGGGAGGTGATGGCACTGTCCGGGGCGCCGCGGGTGGCGAGCGCCCCGGTCGGGGGCGCGGGGCGAATCCGGGTGGACGAGTGGCTGGAGACCGATCGGAACTCGCGGGCGCGGGTCGCGGTGGCGGACATTGGAAGCGTGACCGTCGAACCCAACTCACGCCTTCGCCTGGTGCACACCGGCCCCCGGGAGCACCGCCTGGAGCTGGCGCGCGGCTCGATCGGGGCGTTCATCACCGCGCCGCCGCGCCTGTTCTTCGTGGACACGCCCTCGGCGGTGGCGGTGGACTACGGCTGCATGTACACGCTGGATGTGGACGAGGCGGGCGCGGGCACGCTTCGCGTGACGTTGGGGCTGGTGAGGCTGGAGCACGCGGGGCGCGAGTCGAACGTGCCGCGGGATGGGGTCTGCCTCACGCGCCCCGGGGTGGGCCCGGGCACCCCGTTCTTCGCCGACGCCCCCGAGCGGCTCCGCGAAGCGCTCGAACGGCTGGATTTCTCCGGGGGAGGGGACTCGGCGCTGGGCGTGGTGCTCGCGGAGGCCCGCCCGCGGGACGCCCTGACGCTGTGGCACCTGGTGACCCGCACGACCGGGACCGAGCGGGCGAGGGTGGTCGCGTGCCTGGCGGCGGTGGCGCCGCCCCCCCCCGGGGTCACGGTCGCCGGCGTCGCGGACGCGAACGGCCCGATGCTGGCGCTCTGGTGGGACTCGCTCGTGCGCTCGTGGTAGGCGCGCGGGGGGTCGGCGCACCGGGACCCGCGGCGCGTACTACATTTCCGGTCTATGGCTCACGAGGCGTGGCGACGATGGGCGGGCCCCGCGGGGCTCCTGCTCCCGGCGTGCGCCCGGACCGGAGTCGCCCTGGGCGCTCCTCCCGGGGCCGTGGCCCCGGGCGCGGGCGCCGGACAGGATCCCCTGTGGCTGGCGCTGGCGATCGGCGCCGCGATCGTCGCCCTGGTCGGGTGCGCGGTCCTGTACCGCCGGGTCCGGCGGCAGGACCGGATCCTGCGCCGGGAGACCGAGCAACGGGGCAGCCTCGAGTCCGCCCTTCGGGCGTCGCGCGACCCGCGTCACGAGGAGGTGCGCCTGGCGCGCCTCCGGAAAATCTCGGAGATGGGCGTGCTGATGGCCGAGGACCCCGGGGCCGTGTTCGAGCACACGGTCCGGATGATCGGCGAGTCGTTCGGGGTCCGGGTCGTGTGCCTGTCGGAGATCGTGGGGCAGGAGCTGCACTTCCGCGCGGTCTTCGACCGGGGGAGCGTGATCTCCGAAGCGGGGCGTTGCGCCCTCGACGTCACTCCGTGCGCGACGGTGGAGCGCTCGGGCCAGGTGCAGGTGCTCGACCGCGTGCAGGAGCGGTTTCCGCTCGCGACGTTTCTTCGTGAGCACGGGGCGCGTTCCTACTGCGGCATCCCGTCCGTGGATGGGGCCGGCCGGGTGCTGGCGGTCACCTGCCTGCTGGACGATCGCGAGCGGGAGTACTCCGCGGAAGAGCGGGAGATCCTGCGGGTGGTCGGGCAGCGGATCGCGCGGGAGGTCGAGCGCCGACAGGAGAGCGCCGAACGGCGCCAGGCGGAGCAGGCGCTGCGCGAGTCGGAGGAACGGTTCCGGGCCCTGGCCGATGCGGCGCCCGTGCTGCTGTGGATGGCCGGGCTCGACAAGCAGGCGACGTACTTCAACCGCACGTGGCTCGAGTTCCGGGGCACCACCATGGAGGAGGAGAAGCGCGCCGGGTGGTCTCGCTCCCTCCATCCCGAGGATCGTGACCGGGCGGTGGACGAGTACGAACGGGCGTTCGACGAACGCAGGCCGTTCACGATGGAGTACCGGCTGAGCCGCGGGGACGGGACGTACGCATGGATCCTCGACCGAGGGGTGCCGCGCCAAGCGCCCGGCGGCACGTTTGCGGGATTCATCGGAACCTGTACGGACATCACGCCGGTGAAGGACGCCGAGAAGGCCCTGCGCGAGTCCGAGGCCCGGTTCCGAACCATGGCCGATTCCGCGCCGGTGATGATCTGGGTGGCGGGATCGGACAAGCGGGGGACCTACTACAACCGGACCTGGCTCGAGGCCGTCGGCGCCACGCTGGAAGAGGAGCTGCGCGAGGGCTGGGAGCGCCACATCCACCCCGAGGATCGTGAGCGTGCGCTGCGCGTGTGCATGGAAGGCTTCCTGGCGAGGCGGGAGTTCAGCGTCGAGTACCGTCTCGTCCGGGGCGACGGCGTCGTGGTGTGGGTGCTCGACCGCGGCGTGCCGCGCCTGACGCCCGACGGGACATTCGCGGGTTTCATCGGCACGTGCACCGACATCACGCAGGTGAAGGAGGCGGAGGAGACCGCCCGACGGAGCGAGGCGGGGCAGCGGGCCCTGCTGAGCGCCAGCCCGGACCTGCTCCTCCGTCTTTCGCGCGACGGCCGCTTCCTGGACTGGTCCCCCTCGCGCGACTTCGAGCCCGTGGTGCCGCCGGATCGATTCCTGGGCCGCCGGATCGCGGAGGTGCTGCCGGCGCCGGTGGCCACGGCGTGCGAGGACGCCCTGGCGCGGGCCCTGACGACGGGCGCGACCCAGGAACTGGCGTACGAGCTGGGCGAGGGAGAGGAGCGCCGATACTTCGAGACCTCGGTCGCGCCCATCGACGGCGAGGAAGCCCTGGTGGTCGTTCGCGACGTGACCGGACGCCGGCGCTCCGAGCGCGCCCTGGCCGAAGCCCAGGAGCACTACCGGACGGTGATCGAGGCCATGCCCGCGGGTGTGCTCCTGGTGGACACCTCCGGGCAGATCCGGGCCTGCAACGCCGCGGCGGCGCGGATCGCGGGGCGCACGGTCCAACAGATCCTGGAGCGCTCGGTCGGCGACCCCGAATGGCGAGTGATCGATGGCTCGGGCCGGCGCGTGGCTCCCGAGGAGTACCCGGCGGCGATCGCGATGCGCACCGGCCGGACGTGCACGGATGTCCTCCTCGGGGTCTACAGGCCGGACGGCACGCTGGCCTGGATCATGGCCAACGCGGTCCCGCTGTTCAGGACCGGGGAAGCCCAGCCATGGGCCGCGGTGGCCTCGTACCACGACGTCACGGCGCAGCGCCGCGCCGAGGAGGCCCTGCGCCGCCTGGTCGAGGGGACCACGGCGACGGGGCAGGAGTTCTTCCGGTCGCTGGTGCGCGCCATGGCCGAGACGATGGGCGTGCGCCACGCGGTCGTCGCCGTGACGGACCCCGACGACCCGCTCCGGGTTCGGACCATCGCGGTCTGGGCCAACGGCGCGCCCGGGGAGAACTTCGAGCGGAGCCTGGCGGGCACGCCGTGCGAGGCCGTGGCCGCGGGCGAGACGGTCTTCCTCCGCTCGGGCGTCGCGGCCCGGTACCGGGAGGACCCGGTTTTGGGGCCGCTGGGCGTGGACAGTTACCTCGGCATGCCCCTGCGCGGAGCGGGCGATCGGGCCCTGGGGCTGCTGGCCGTGATGCACGACGGGCCCATCGACGAGTCCGTGCAACCGGAGGCGATGCTGCGGATCTTCGCGGCGCGGACCGCCGCGGAACTGGACCGCATGCGGATGGAGGAGGACCTGCGCCGGAGCGAGGCGGAGAACCGGTCCCTGGTCCAGGCGATCCCGGACCTGCTGTTCCGGATGCGGCGCGACGGCACGTACCTGGGCTACCACGGACCACCGGGAGCCCGGCTGCTGCTCCCGCCCGAGCAGTTCCTGGGTCGGACCGCGCGCGAGGTGCTCCCGCCCGAGCTGGCCGAGCGCGTGATGGCGGCGATCGAGCGGACGCTCTCCAGCGGCGAGCCGACGACGTACGAGTACGAAACGGATCGGGACGGCAGCCCGGCGCGCTGGGAGACGCGCGTGCTCGCGACGGGACCGGACGACGTGCTCCTCCTGCTGCGCGACGTGACGGAGCGGGTGCGCGCCGAGCGGGCGCTGCGCGAGAGCGAGGGGTTGCTCCGCGACGTGATCGACGGGTCGCTCGACCGGATCTTCGTCAAGGACCTGGAGGGCCGCTACGTCCGGGTGAACCGCGCGGACGCCGAGGGGTTCGGGCGGGCGATCGAGGAGGTGGTGGGGGCCACGGACTTTGACCTCATGACGCGCGATCGCGCCGAACGGGTGCGCGCCATCGATCGGCGCGTGGTCGAGACCGGCGAGCCGATCACCTACGAGGAGGGGCCCGAGGACGACCCGTCCGCCACGCGGACCTACCTGGTCTCGAAGTTCCCGCGCCGCGACCCGGCGGGCCGGGTGATCGGGGTGGTGGGGATCGCGCGCGACATCACGAGCCTCAAGCGTCTGGAGGCGGAGCTGCGCCAGTCCCAGAAGATGGAGGCGATCGGGCACCTGGCGAGCGGCGTGGCGCACGATTTCAACAACCTGCTCTCGGCGATCTTCGCCCACACCAGCCTGGCCAAGCGGACACTCTCGCCCAACCACCCGGCGACGCGCTCGCTGGAGCGCGTCGAGGAGTCGGCGGCGCACGCGGCGGGCGTCACGCGCTCGCTCCTGACGTTCAGCCGGCAGAGCCCCGCCCAGAAGCGCCTCGTGCGCCTGAACCGCGTCGTGGGGGAGGCGGTGCGCCTCATCCGGCGGACCCTCCCGGCGACGATCCGGCTCGACGCGCGACTGACCGATCGCCCGGACCTGTGGGTGCGGGCGGACCCGACCCAGGTGCAGCAGGTGCTCCTGAACCTGGCCATCAACGCACGCGACGCGATGCCGCAGGGAGGCACCCTGAGCGTGGCCCTCGGGTCATCCGCGCCCGGCGACTGGGCCCGCCTCGTGGTGGCCGACTCGGGGTCGGGCATGACGCCGGAGGTGCTCGGACGCATCTTCGAACCGTTCTTCACCACCAAGGGACCCGAGCAGGGCACGGGGCTGGGGCTCCCCATCGTTCACGGGATCGTGACCGACCATGGCGGCCGGATCGAGGTCGAGAGCGAGCCCGGCCGGGGCACCGTGTTCACCGTGCTCCTGCCGCTCGCCGCGGCGGCCCCCGGGGAGAACCACGGCGGGAAACCCGAGCAGGTCGATGGGACATCCATCGTGCTCGGGGCCGGCCATCGCTACATCGGCGAGCTGGTGGCCTCTACCCTTCGCTCGCTGGGACACTCCGTGGCGCTGGCGTCCGACGCGGACGAGGTGCTGGCCGAGGTCCGGGCCGGCGATGGTCGGGTGCGCCTCGTGGTGCTGGACGATGACCTGTCGCCGCGGACCGGCCAGGACTGCCTGGCCGAACTGCGGGCCGGAGGGTGCGGGGTGCCGGCGTTGCTGCTGGTGGCGGACGGCGCCCGGGCCCTCGAGGTGTGGGCGTCGGACTCGCGCACCCGGGTCGTCGGCAAGCCGTACCAGATGGCGGACCTGGCGGACCTGGCGTCGGAGATGATCGAACGCGGGGTCCGGAAGGAGGGGGCGGAATGACCCCGAGTATCAGCGTCCTTCTGGCCGACGATCACGCGCTGGTCCGCGAGTCGCTCGCGCAGTGGCTGACCTCGACCGGGGACATCACCGTGGTCGGCGAGGTCGGGTCCGCGGACGAGGCGGTCAGCGCCGCGGTCCGACTGCGTCCCAACGTGGTCCTGCTGGACATCGACATGCCCGGCCTCCACTGCTTCGACGCGGCCCGGGTGATCCGATCGCGCTGCCCGCAGACCCGCGTCCTCTTCCTGAGCGCGTTCTTCCACGACCGTTACATCGAGCAGGCCCTGACGGTGGAGGCCTCCGGGTACCTGACCAAGGGCGAGCCCCCGAACGCGGTGGTTCGGGCCGTTCGCGCCGTGGCCGCGGGTGGCACGTACTTCTCACCCGAGGTCCAGCGCCGGATCGTGGTCGATGGGTCCGGGGCCCACCTGGCCCAGCCTGGAGCGACCCGCGCCTCGATGCTCACGCTCCGGGAGTTGGAGGTGCTCCGGTATATCGCCCAGGGGATGTCGAAGAAGGACATCGCCGCCGTGATGCATCTGTCCATCAAGACGGTGGACAACCACAGCACGAGCCTGATGGGCAAGCTCGACATCCACGACCGCGTGGAACTGACTCGCTACGCCATCCGGGAGGGTCTGGCTGAGGCCTGAGCGCGCGGGCGCGAGCGAGGTCCGGGGGACGGCCGGCCCGGCCGGGGCCCATTTGGGGGATACGCCCTATTTGTCCGGTATGCGGGCACCGCTAGTCTTTGTGCGTCGGTCGGGTGGCCGATGACTTCTCGGACGCTGGCCCGCCCGACAATCCCAAAGCCTCTTCTCTTCCTCGTGTTGGCCGGATGACCTGCAAGGGTCATCCGGCTGTGTTTTGGAGCCGGACGGCGCTGGCCCTCCGGCCCCGCCCGCCCGGACGCGCCGGGCACTCCGACCCGGACCGGTGCGGCGTTCACCGCAACCCCGCCTCGGCCAGGAGCGGTGCGAGATCGACGCGGGCGCCCCCGGCCCCGGCGGAACGCCGGACCGCCTCCATGACGCAGACCGTCGCCACGCCCTCCTCAAGCTCGGGCGCGCAGGGGGAGCCGTCGATGAGACCGGCCGCGAAGTGCTCGGCGTAGTTGGCGAACTCGCCGTAGTGCATCCCGTGCACCTCGCTGTTGAAGTAGTAGTGGCGCCCCGCGTAGAGGCAATCCTCGGTGAACTCCGCCATCGCGCCGGGCTCGAACCCGCCGGCGGCCTCCCCCGGGGCGGTCGGGGACGGGGCACCGTCCACCGGCGCCCGACCGGTGTGGACGTACCGCATGTCGTGGTATTGCGCGAGGCTGGTGCCGCCCGATCCGTAGAGAACGAGCTCGATGCAGTTGCGGGCGCTGGGCAGCTCGTGGAGCCCGTAGTGGCCCAGGGCGCGCCCGAGCCGCCCATCCTCCGCCACCAGGCTGACGAGGTAGATGTCAGGCCCCGCGACGTCGTGGCGCTCGCCGAGCGCCGAGCGCGAGCCGTGCGCCTGGACGGAACGGACCGGACCGAGGTACCAGCGCAGCAGGTCGATCGGGTGGGACAGCCCGAGGAAGCACCAGTCCGTGTCCCGGGCGGCCCAGGGACTCTTCTGGTAATACCAGTCCATCCGGTGGATGTAGTGGGCGTCGGCCAGCTCGATGGCGCCGATGTCGCCCCGCTCGAAGGCCGATCGCTGCCGCCGGAACGGCTCGAAGAACCGGGTGCTCTGGCCCACGAGGAGGCGTCGGCCGGTGCGTCGGCCCGCCTCGAGGATGCGCCGGGCGTCGGGAAGTCTGTTGACCAGCGGCTTGGTGCAGATCACGTGCTTGCCCGCCTCGAAGGCCCGGACGATGTGCTCGGCGTGCATCGAGTCCGGGGTGTAGATCGCCACGATGTCCACGTCCGGACGTGCGAGCATGGCCCCGTAGTCGGTGGTGTAGAACAGGCTCGGGAGCTCGGCCCTCGTCGCCTCGAGCTTCTCGGGGTTCAGGTCGCACCCGGCGACCGGAAACGCCCGGGCGCAGCGGCTCAGGGACAGGAGGAGCGTGCGCCCCTCGTGCAGGCCCAGGACCCCGATGCCCTTGCGTTGGGGGTGCGGCGTGGGGGTACGCAGGGGCACGGTGCCGGGGATGTGGCGCAGAAACCCCACGGCGCGCTCATTCGCCCGCCGGCGCGGGGGCGGGCGCCTTGCGGGCGGCCTCGTCGGCCTGGAACGCGCCCGTCGGGAGAACCTCGACCTCGACGTGGAAGTGCTCCGGCTCGGTGAAGGTCCCCGGTCGTGTCAGCAACCAGGGGTCCTTGACGTGCCGAAGCAGGGCGTAGGGGAACTTCACGATGAGAGTGACGGAGCCGTCTTCCTCGGTCCGGGTCTCGAAGGAGCC
>CAYWOF010000039.1:0-4368 GCA_964459825.1 uncultured Phycisphaeraceae bacterium
GGAGCAACAGGTCTTCATCCCCATCGGACCCACGCGCTTCGCGCGGGTCAGTGCAGGGACCCCCGACCATTCGCACTGCCGACGCCGGCCGGGTCACGGCACAACTCCCCGTGCCACCGGAAACGCCGCTCTACTGCTCTTCCCTCCCTCTCTGCTGCGGAGTCTCTTCGTCGGCACCCGCGCCGTCGGAAACCCGGCACCGGCTGCGCGGCCTTTGGAAACCAGTGGAGTCTGCCGGAGGCCGCGTATTCGGCGGCCAACGAAAACGGGCCGCTGCCCTTCGGCAACGGCCCGCGGAACTACTCGTTCACGCTCGAATCAGTCGACCCACATGTTGAGCGACGGGGTCGTGGCGCTGCCGGTGGCCGTCGAGTAGGGACGCAGGTAGACGTTCCCGTTGAGGTGAACCTTGTTGTCCGCGTAAGCGCCGAGACCCGCCTGGCCGCTCGCGTTCGGGTTGTCGGGCGTGCGGGCCGAATCATTCTCGTTGACGAAGACGTTGTCGCGCTGGGAGCGCTCGCCCTGGGCGAGGCCGCCGAACGTCCAGGTGAGGCCTGGAGGATCGGGCTGAAGGACGAAGTCAACGTGGTTGTCGTTGTAGCCGACCATGCCCTCCCACTTCACGCGGCTGCCGTGGATGGCGAGCGTGTTGGACTGGTCACCGAAGGCGTTGTTCTGGACGAGCTCCCAGGTGGCCGCGGTGCCCGTGCCGCCGGTGAGGGTCCAGCAGGGACCGCGGTTGCCGATGACGGCCTCGGTGGCGACGAACGTGTTGCCCCACTTGGCCTTGCGCTTGCCGAAGGGCGCGTTGTGGGCGTAGGAGTTGTTGCCGCCCGAGGTCGCGGTGCCGATCGGAGTGTCGATCGGGGTGCCGCGGAACTTGGGATCCCACAGGGCGTTCTGCTGGTTGGCCGTGTTCTGCGGGTCGTCGAACTCGTAGCCCTCCTTGACCTTGATGTCGCCGTTGGACTCGGCCGGGCTGACGAACATCTCGGTCGGGGAGACGGCGTTGAAGATCATGAGGGAGAAGATGTGGGCCGTGATGTCCTTCTGGAAGGAGTTGGCCGGCGTGGTGTTGATGGTGTAGTTCTGCTTGTCCACGCGGCTGGGGAGTGGGTACTCGTCGCTGTTGTTCTGGGCCCAGACGACCATGCCCTGCAGGATGCCGCGGACCTGCGACTGGTCCTTGAGCTGCCGGGCGCTCTGGCGGGCCTTGCCGAGGGCCGGCAGGAGGATGCCGATGAGCAGCGCGATGATCGCGATGACCACCAGCAGCTCGATCAGCGTGAAAGCCCTTCGATGCCTTGACATGAGCGAAGTCTCCAAATGCTTCCTTCACCTGTGGCCGCCGGCGACATTGCCGGACGGCCCGAATCACCAGACCTCGGTCCACCCCTCGGCGCACACCGGGGGCGGACGGACACCGAACTGACACGGGGCTGTCCGGATGGGCCGCCGACGAGCGGCCGGGACACCACACCCCGCCGGGCCGGTCCGGGGCCGTCTGCTGAGCGTTGCCTTGTGCGGAGCCCCGCACGGGAGGTGACGCGGCCGACGGCTTCTGGGCCGGCCCACGGCCCGCCCTGGTGCGATTGGGGGCCGGTCGAGGTCGGACCGGAACCCGCCGCACCCTGCGCGGAAGGACCCGCGCCGGGAGGCCGTCGTCAACTTGTCGGCGGTGCTGGTGGGGTGGGAATCAGGCTGGTGGCACGCAGGCCACCGATGAGGACGTGAATCGGACGAATACCACCAGAGTCGCCAATCGCGCTAGCGCACCACAAAGGTACCGTAATCCATTCGCTTGTCAAGCGGGGGAGGTTCCGGGGGAGTAGGGAATGCACCGCAATTGGGTTTCGGATCCCGGAGCCGCCCGGGGCCGCGGGTTCCTCCGCAAGGGGGCCGGCGGCGACCTGTACCATCCGGTCATGACCACGCATCAACCCTCCGCGTCCCAACCCCCCCCCACCTCCCCCGGCACCCCCGCCCCCACGCCCGTGGCCTTCGACCCCGAGGCTCGCCTGGCGGAGCTGGGGCTGACGCTGCCGCCCGCGCCCAAGCCGGTCGCGGCGTACATCCCCTCGCGCCGGAGCGGGAGCCTGCTGTTCGTGAGCGGGCAGATCCCCATGCGCGAGGGGAAGCTGATCGCGCAGGGGCGCGTGCCGGGGGAGGTGCCGCTGGAGGTGGCGCGGGAGTGCGCGCGTCAGTGCGTGCTCAACGCGCTGGCGGTGGTCAAGGCGTCGGCCGGGACGCTCGCGGCGGTGCGCCAGGTGGTGCGCGTCGGGGTGTTCGTCTGCTGCGAGCCGGGCTTCCACGCGCAGCCGCAGGTGGCCAACGGGGCGAGCGAGCTGCTGGTGCAGGTCTTCGGCGAGCGCGGCCAGCACGCGCGGGCGGCGGTGGGATCGATCGACCTGCCGCTCGGAGCGCCGGTGGAGGTGGAGTTTGTGTTCGAGATCGGGTGAGGGGGGGCTCAGGGGGTGAGTGGGTGGGATGGATGACAAGGTGACAAGGTGAGGGCGTGACAAGGTGAAGGAGCCATCGGTGGGTGAGCGAGGTGATCGCGACGGGCCGACGACCGTGAGACGCGCGACCAGGGTGCGATCGCACCGGGACCTCGAGGTCTACCGGCGTGCGTTCGAGGCTTCCATGCTGCTCTTCGAGGTCTCGAAGGCCTTCCCGAGAGAGGAGTCGTACTCGCTGACGGCCCAGCTCCGCCGGGCTTCGCGGTCCGTCAGCGCCAATCTCGTCGAGGCATGGCGCAGGCGGCGGTACGAGGGCGCGTTCGTCGCCAAGCTGTGCGATGTGGAGGCGGAGGCGGCCGAGACCCAGGTGTGGATCGAGTACGCCGTGCGGTGCGGCTACCTCGGGCGCGCCGAGGCGGTTCCTCTCTACCGGGAGTACGACAAGCTCATGGCGACCGTCGTCGGCATGATCCGGCACGCCGACACCTGGACCATCGGGCGCGCGGCTGCGCCGAAGCGGGCGTGAGGGCCGCGCTCACCTTGTCACGCCCTCACCTTGTCACCTTGTCAGCGCCTCATCCACCGAAGGCCTTCCGATAGTCCTCCACGAACTTCTTCAGCCCCGAGTCGGTGAGCGGGTGCTGCATCATCTGCTTGATGACGCTGAAGGGCACGGTGGCGACGTCGGCGCCGGCCAGGGCGCACTCGACCATGTGCTTGGGGTGGCGGATCGAGGCCGCCAGCAGCTTGGTCTTGAACCCGTACCGGTCGTAGATGGCGCGGATCTGGTGGATGAGGACCATGCCATCCTCGCCGATGTCGTCGATCCGCCCGATGAACGGGCTGACGAGGAAGGCGCCGGCCTTGGCGACCATGAGGGCCTGGAGGGGCTGGAAGCAGAGCGTGAGGTTGGTGCGGATGCCCTGGTCGCTGAAGGTCTTGCAGGCCCGGAGCCCCTCGACGGTGCTGGGGAGCTTGACGACGATGTTGGAGGCGATGGCGGCCCGCTCGCGCCCCTCGCGGATCATGCCGTCGTAGTCGGTCGCGATGACCTCGGCCGAGACGGGGCCCTTGACGACCTCGCAGATCTGGGCGAGGCGCTTGGCGTAGTCGGTCTTCTCCTTGGCGATGAGCGAGGGGTTGGTGGTCACGCCGTCGAGGACGCCGAGGGCCGCGGCCTCCTTGATCTCGTCGAGGTTGGCGGTGTCGATGTACAGGTGCATGGGAGGGCTCCGGGTGGGTCCGATACCCATGGTATCGGGCCGCGGAGGGTGTGACTTGGGGCCGGAGGACCGTGGGCGCGGGGGCCGCGCGGGGCGCTTGTGCTACAATGTGGCATGGCCAAGCGCATCGCCGTCAACGTCTCCCTGACGCCCGAGCTCGCCCGGTTCGCCAACGAGCGGGTGAAGAGGGGTACGCACCAGTCCGTGAGCGAGGTGGTGCGCGAGGGGCTGCGTCTGCTGGCGGATCGCCACAAGGAGCGCGAGGCGGCGCTGGAGGAGATTCGCCGGAAGATCGCGGAGGGGATCGCGCAGGCGGACCGCGGAGAGTTCGTGGATGGGCGTGAGGTCTTCGAGGAGTGGAGGCGTCGCGACGCGTTGCTGCTGCGCAAGCGTCGTCGCAAGTCCGCGTAGGCGATCCCATGACGCCGTACGTCATCACTCCGATCGCCCGGGAGGATCTGCTCTCCATTCGCGCGTATCTCGTGGCGGACAGCATGGAAGCGGCCGATCGCGTGCGGTTCGCCCTCGAGTCCGCGTTCGAGCGTCTGGCGAGGCTGCCGGGGCTCGGGCATGCGCGCGATGATCTCACCGATGATCGGCGCCATCGATTCTGGCGCGTGTACTCCTACCTCATCGTCTATCGACCCGACGCCACTCCCATCGAGATCGTGCGTGTGATCCACGGC
>CAYWOF010000039.1:4378-14156 GCA_964459825.1 uncultured Phycisphaeraceae bacterium
GGCGCGAGAGATGTTCGGGCAAACCTCGAGGGCAACGAGTAGGCCCGGTCACTGACCGGTCCATTCGATCCGAAGGGAAGCCGCCTGCTCCGCTTGCCGAATGGGCCATCGGAATCCAGCGTCGGCTAGTCAACCAGCAGTCCCTTCAACTCCCGCCGCACGATCTTGCCCGTCGCATTGCGCGGGAGCTTCTCCACGATCCGCACCTCGCGCGGCACCTTGTAGCCGGCCAGGCGCTCGCGGCACCAGATGATCAGGCTCTTCTCGTCGGCGCTCTGGCCCTCCTTGAGCTCGACGAAGGCCACGGGCTGCTCGCCGCGCAGGTGGTCGGTCATGCCGATGACGCCGGCAGCCGCCACGGCGGGATGGGCCGCGAGCACCTCCTCGATCTCGCGCGGGAAGACGTTCTCGCCCCCGACGATCAGCATCTCCTTGATCCGGCCGGTGATGTACAGGTGCCCGTCGTCGTCGAGCCGGCCCATGTCGCCGGTCCTGAAGTACCCGCGCGCGTCGAACGCGGCGCCCGTGTCCTCCGGGCGCTTGAAGTACCCGCGCATGATGTTCGGGCCCTTCATGACGACCTCACCCTCGGACCCGATCGGCAGGAACGCCCCGGTCGCGGGGTCCGCGATCCGCTGGTCGATCCCCGGCATCGCCCGGCCGACCGAGTGCGGGCGCCACTCCTCGGGCAGGCACATGTTGGTGACCGGCGAGGTCTCGGTCAGGCCGTATCCCTCGTTGATGGTGACGCCGAAGCGCTCGCGGAAGCCGTCGAAGACGGCCCCGGGCAGGGGCTCGGCCCCCGAGACCGTGAAGCGCAGGCTGGCGAAGTCCTCGGGGCCGGCGTCCTTGGCGTGGAGCAGGGCGGCGTACATCGAGGGGATCGCGATGAACGCGGTGGGCCGGTGCTCGCGCAGCAGCCGGATGATCTTCGCCGGGACGAAACGGGCCGAGTAGACCACGCGGCAGCCCACGGTCAGCGGGAGGAGCGTGAGCACGGTCAGGCCGAAGCTGTGGAACTGCGGGAGCACGCCGAGCAGGATGTCGCGTCGGTCGAAGCGGGCGTAGGCCCGCGCCTGCTCGATGTTGGAGGTCAGGTTGCCGTGCGTGAGCATCACGCCCTTGGGGCGCCCGCTGGTGCCGGAGGTGTAGAGGAGCACCGCGAGGTCGTCATCGGACGCGAGCGCCGGCCAGCGCGCCTCGGGGAAGCCGGTGAACCCCACATCCTCCATCCGGATCAGGTGGGGTATCTCGGGCCGCGCGTCGAGGAAGTCCAGCATGGGCTGGACCGTGACGATCGTGTCCGTCTCGCAGTCCGCCACGACGTAGCGGAGCTCCTCCGGCTTGAGGAGGTAGTTGAGCGGCACGACCACCTTGCCCAGCATCCACCCGGCCAGGGCGGCGATGGGGAAGGCGCCGCTGGTCGGCAGCAGCAGGCCCACGGTCCGCGTCGAGCAGCGCCGGTCGATGGCCGCGGCCACGTGCAGGGCCGCCACGAGGATCTCGACGGCGCGATAGGACCGATGGTCATCGATGATGGCGACCCGCCGGGGACGGGCGGCGAGCCGGCGGAGGATCGGCCAATGGACGCTCATGACGATCGGGCGATAGGGTAGCGGCCGGGTGCGTTCGGGAGGAACGACCCCGGATCGAGGGACACGAGGCCGCGCCCGCGGAATGGGGAACAAACGCCGCCCTTGGGCGTACCACCTTGTTGCCCGGCGCCTGCGGCGCCCGGCAGGCCCGTGCGGGGCCCCGCGCCGCCCCACTACCGCCGGCCCGGCTGGACCGCCAGCCCCGCGGCCGTGCCCCAACGGACCCACCCTGGAGCCAGTCCCATGAGCGATCGGAACGCGTGTGCACGTGGCGGGCGGGCGGCCCTCGGCCTGGTGCTGGCCCTCCTCGGCGCCGGAGCCGCCCGGGCCCAGACCCCCCGGCCGGTGGTGGATGTCCGCCCCGCGGCCCCGGCCGTGCCCGCGTGGGTCGAGGTCCAGATCCAGGACCCGGACGACCCGAAGGTGCGGGAGTACGCGGCGCGCCAGAAGCGCAAGGTGCAGATGGAGCGTGAGCTGCGCAAGCTCCGCCAGACGCACTTCGGCGACATGCGCAACGTGGCCATCCGCCAGGCGGGGATCGACAAGCTCCGGTCCTACACCGACCCGGCGATCTTCCCCAGCCTGCTCGAGATCTTCCAGCGTGAGAAGGACGATGTGCGCCACGCCATCCTCGACCACCTCGCGAGCCTGCGCACGGACGAGGCGGACACGACCCTCTGCTGGGCGGCGGTGTTCGACAGGAACCCGGCGATCCGCGAGGGGGCCGCGGCGCAGGTCGTCCGGCGGGCGCGCGAGTCGGGCGGGCCGTCGGAGCGCATCCGGACGGTCATCGCCGAGGGGTTCCGGCGCAACCGCGACGCGGAGGTCATCGCGGCGGCGCGCCTGGCCCAGTCGCTGCGCCTGGCGGAGGCGATCCCCGCGCTGATCAACGCGCAGGTGCAGCAGGTGGCGCAGATCGGCGGGGGCTACGACGACAGCTCGCTGGGGTACATCATGGTCGGCACCCAGCAGGCGTTCGTGTCGGACCTCACGCCGGTGGTGGGCGACAGCGCGGTGGCGTTCGACCCGACCGTCGCCGTGGTGACCGAGGGCGTCTATCTCCGCGTGCTCGACGCGGTCGTCGTGACCTATAGGGTCGAGGTGAACAACGCGCTCATCGGGCTCAGCAGCGACCTGTGGGGACGCCCGACCAACCGGCTCGGCTGGGACCAGGAAGCCTGGCGAGAGTGGTACACCAAGGAGTTCAAGCCCTACTGGGCGGCCGAGGAGGCCCGGCGAACGGCGGAGGCCCCGGCGCCGCCGAAGTAGGCCCGAGGCTCAGGGGCCCATCGCCAGGACCGAGGCCGCGGCGTGCACGCCAGTGTGCGTGAGCGAGACGCTCCACTCGGTGATGCCGAGATTGGCGGCCAGGGCCGCGGCCTTGCCCGTGACGCGCAGGCCCGGGCGCCCGCGCGGGTCGAGCACGACCTCGATGTCGGTCCACGCGATGCCATCGCGCCAGCCGGTGCCGAGGGCCTTGAGGGCGGCCTCCTTGGCGGCGAAGCGCGCGGCCAGGTGCTCATCGCGGCGTCTGGCGCCCTCGGCGTAGGCACGCTCGGTGTGGGTGAAGCAGCGGTCGTAGAAGCGGTCGCCGTGCTCGCGGACCATCGCGCCGATGCGCGCGACCTCGACGAGGTCGATGCCTTGGCCGATGAGGCGCATGGCGGGTGCTATCTCCGGAGGAGGACGGACCGGCCGCGCGCCCGGCGGTCAGTCGGCCTTCCTGGGTCTGGGGGACGGTTTGGCGGGCTTGGGTTCGGCGGGCGCGGGGGGCTTCGGCTCGTTCGCGGGCTTGGCGGTCGCGGCCTCGCCGGGCTTGCTCTCGCCGGGCTTGGCCGGCTTCGACTCCGCCTCGGCGGCCTTCTTGTAGGACTCGGAGCGGTAGTCGGTCTGGTAGAAGCCCGAGCCCTTGAAGACCACGGCCGCGCCGGTGCCGATGAGGCGTTCGAGGGCGTTCCTGGCGCAGGCGGGGCACTTGCGCCTGGGCGAGTCCGACATGGACTGGAAGAGCTCGAACTCGTGCCCGCAGGCCTTGCACCGGTACTCGTAGGTCGGCATGGGGCGGCTACTCCCGGGGCGCGACCGAGACCATGGCGGGGCGCACCACCCGCTCGCCGAGGACGTAGCCGGGCTTGAGCGTGGCGACGATGTGCCCGGGTTGGACGCCCTCGGCGGCCTGCTGCACGACGGCCTGGTGTCGGTTGGGGTCGAACTCGGCGTTGGGCTCGGCGCTGACGAGCTCGACGCCGTGCATCTGCAGGACCTTCATGAGCTCATCGCGGATGACCCTCACGCCGCCGACGATCTGCTCGGCGGTGGCGGTCGCGGGGTCCTGGCCCAGGGCCAGGTCGAAGTGGTCGAGCACGGTGAGCACGTCGAGGACGACGGCCTTGCGGGCCTGGTGCCTGGCCTCCTCGGCGTCGCGGTGGGCGCGCCGGGCGACGTTCTGGTAGTCGGCCACGGCGCGGAGGTAGCGGTCGTTGAGCTCGTTCCGCTCGGACTCGAGCTGGGCGAGCATCGCGGCGGTCTCGTCCGGGTCGGCCTCGCGCGCCGGCGTCTCGCCCGGCGGGGCTGGGGGGTCACGATGGTCCTCGGCTTCGTGCGGGCGCTTGTCTCGGGCGAACATGGTGTGCACTCCCTCCCCTGGGTGTTTCAGGCGCCGAAGAGGTCCTTGACCTTCTTGAGGAATCCCTCGCTCTCGGGGAGCACTCCGGTCCCTTCGGTCTCGGCGAACTCGCGCAGGAGCTTCTCCTGCCTGGTGCTGAGCCGGCGCGGGATCTCGAGCTTGACGCCGACGATCAGGTCGCCGCGGCGCCCGGAGCGCAGGTTGGGCAGGCCCTGGCCGGGGACGCGGAAGATGGTCCCGTGCTGCGTGCCGCGCGCGATCTTCAGCGGCTCGCGCCCGTCGAGGGTGGGGACCTGGACCTCGGCGCCGAGCGCGGCCTGGGTGAAGGAGATGGGCATTTCCAGGATCAGGTGGTCACCATCGCGCGTGAACAGCTCGTGGTCCCTGACGCGGACGACGACGTGCAGGTCGCCGCGCAGCCCCGCGCCGGTCGGCGAGGCCTCGGGCGGGGGTGGCTCGCCCTCGCCCTGGACGCGAACGGCCTGGCCGTCGGCGATGCCGGGCGGGATCTTGACCGCCAGGCGCCGGGGCTTGGGCACGCGTCCCTTGCCGCGGCAGGTTCCGCAGTGCTCCTTGACGACGGTGCCGCGACCGTTGCAGGCGGGGCAGGCGGTCACCATGCGGAACATGCCGCCGAGGCCGGTCTGCTGGACCTTGCCCTGGCCCCCGCAGGTGGGGCACTTGACGGGCTTGGTGCCGGGCTTGGCGCCCGAGCCGGCGCAGGTCTCGCAGACGTCCAGGCGCGTGAACTCGACCTCGCGCTCGCAGCCCTTGAGGACGTCGGCGAGGGTGAGGGTGACCTCGGTCTCGAGGTCGTAGCCGCGGGCGCCGGCACGCCGGCCTCCGGCGGTGCGCCCGAAGCCGCCCAGCCCGCCGCCGAAGATGTCCTCGAACATCGAGAAGATGTCCTGGACATCCATGCGGGAGAAGTCGTGGGCGGCGGCGCCCGAGCCGCGAAGGCCCTCGTGCCCGTACTGGTCGTAGCGCTGGCGCTTGGGGGGATCGGAGAGGACCTCGTAGGCCTCGGCGGCCTCCTTGAACCTGGCCTCCGCCTCGGCATCGCCCGGGTTGCGGTCCGGGTGGTGCTTCATGGCGAGGCGCCGGTAGGCGCGCTTGATCTCCTCGATGTCGGCCGATTTCTCGACGCCGAGGACCTCGTAGTAGTCGCGGGTGGTGGGCATGGCCAACCGTGGAACTCGAAAACTCCGCCTACAACCGCCCTTCCCTAATCATGCGTCGAACTAGTGCATTAAGTGTGGTGCTTTGCTCAAGCACCGTTGGGTCCAAAGGCTGGTGCTTCAGGCTCCACATAGTCACGCGCCGGCGAAGCTCCCAAGGTAGGAATCGATCCGAAGGAGACAACTCGATCGGCTCCCGCGGATCCCCAAAGAGCGGCAGAGTCTTGCGGACATGGACTGTGGCTCGTTGTGTTGCCGCAGTTTGATCGTGATCGCGACGGTATTGCTCATCCTGCTCCATAAACGTCAACAGCGCTGCCATTCGACTTGCATCGCAGAGCATGCGGTCAACCGCCCGCTCTAGTGGCACCAAGTCCCAGTAGAACCGAATGTCCTCGTCGGTAACTCCGTCCCTGCGAGCCACCGGCATGACTTGGTCGAAGGGAGCGCCAAGTCGGCCCTCGCGTTCCATCTGCAGTACTCTCAGCCCCATGGGCGGTCCAAACGGCTGAGACACCTTTCCCTTGGCACTCTCAACCGCCTCCGACACCATTTGCCGAGCGTCGTGCGGAGACACGCCGATCGCAATTAGACCTGCCGTCGACTCTGCGCGAATCCGTTGCTCCTCTAGGAATTGAGTTGACTGGAACATGACGAACCTGCTCACCTGAGACCACTCGAAGCCGATGCGCGACTACTCGATTGCCCGTCCTGATCAGGCCACCGCGCCCTCCGTCGGGGCCTTTTCCTCCTTGAGCTCGGTGATCAGGACGTCCGTCGTCAGCATCAGCCCGGCGACGCTGGCGGCGTTGGTCAGGGCGGACTTGGCCACGAGGGCCGGGTCGATGATCCCGGCCTTCACGAGGTCCGTGTACTCGCCGCTGGCCGCGTTGAAGCCGAAGCTGTTCCCGCCCTTGCCACCCTCCTTGACCTTCTCGACGACGAGGTCGCCATCGTGCCCGGCGTTCTCGGCGATCTGCTGGGTGCAGCACTCGACGGCCTTGGAGACGATGTCGTACCCGACCTTCTCGTCGCCCCTGGCCTTCTTCTGGGCCGCCTGGATCGCATCCTGGGTGCGGAGCAGGGCGACGCCGCCGCCGGGGACGTACCCCTCCTTGGCGGCCGCCCGGGTGGCGTGGAGGGCATCGTCCACGAGGTCCTTGAGGGCCTTCATGGAGACCTCGGTGGCGCCGCCGACGTGGATGATCGCCACGCCGCCGGTGAGCTTGGCGTGGCGCTCCATGAGCTTCTCGCGGTCGTAGTCGCTGGTGGACTTGTCGTGCTGGGCCTTGATCTGGTTGGCCCGGGCCTGGATGTCGGCCTTTTTGCCGGCGCCCTCGATGATGGTCGTGTTGTCCTTGTCCACCACGATCTTCTTGGCGCGGCCGAGCTCGGAGAGCTCGACGGACTCGATGCTGCGCCCGAGGTCCTCGGCGATGAAGGTGCCGCCGGTGAGGACGGCGATGTCGCCGAGCATGGCCTTGCGCCGGTCGCCGAAGCCGGGCGCCTTGACGGCGCAGACCTTGAGGGCGCCGCGCAGGCGATTGACGACCAGCGTGGCGAGGGCCTCGTTCTCGACCTCCTCGGCGATGATGAGCAGGGGCTTGGAGCCCATGGCGACCTTGTTCAGCAGGGGCAGGAGGTCGGGCAGGTTGCTGATCTTCTTCTCGTAGATGAGGATGTAGGCGTCCTCGAGCACGCACTCGGCGGTCTTGGGGTCGGTCATGAAGTACGGGCTGAGGTAGCCCTTGTCGAACTGCATGCCCTCGACATAGTCGAGCGTGGTCTCGGCGCTCTTGCCCTCCTCCACCTCCACGACGCCCTCCGGGCCGACCTTGGCGATCGCCTCGGCGATGAAATCGGCGACCTGCTCGTTGAAGTTGCAGCTGACGAGGGCGATCTTGCGGTAGTCGTCCTTGCCCTTGCACTTGACGGCCATGGCGTCGATGGCCTCGGCGGCCGCGGCGGCGGCGCCGTTGATCCCGCGCTGGATCAGCACGGGGTTGGCGCCGGCGGCGACGTGGCGCAGGCCCTCGGTGAAGATCGCCTGGGCGAGGATCGTCGCGGCGGTGGTGCCGTCGCCGGCCTTGTCGGCCGTCTTCTTGGCGACCTCGTTGACCATCTTGGCGCCCATGGACTCGAAGGGCTCGGGGAGGGTGATCTCCTTCGAGACGCTGACGCCGTCCTTGGTGACCGACGGCCCGCCGTAGCTCTTCTCGATCACGACGTGGCGCCCGCTCGGGCCCATCGTGCACTTGACGGCGTCGGCGAGGCGATCGACGCCCTTCTTCATCTCGAGGAGGGCGGCGTCCTGGAACATGATCTGCTTGGTCGTCATGGGTCACTCCGTGTCGCGATTGAGCGGATGGCGGTGTGCGTGCCTGCTCGGGTGCTTACCAGTCGGTGGATCTCTCGTACTCCAGGCGATTCAGAACCGTGCCGGCCTCCTCCTTGAACCAGCCCCTGGCCTCGGGGGTGAAGTAGGTGCGCCAGTCGCCGACGGCGCCGTGCCGGTAGAAGTCGTGCGGGTCCTCGCGCCCGAAGCCGCGCCGGGTGCGGTTCTCGTCGCTGAGCGGCGCGCCGAGGGCGGGGTCGAGGCCGAGGAAGCGGTACATGGCCGCACGCTCGCGCTCGACATCCTCGTGGAGCTTCTCGTAGCGGACCACGTGGACGGCCAGCGCCAGCTCGGCGCGCCGGACGCGGTCGAGCGTGTCGAGGTCGCGCCCCACGTGGCGGGCCCAGCGCCCGGCGAGGAAGCGGACCCACGGCTCGTGGGCCAGCAGCCGGTGGGGGTTCTTCCTGAAGAACTCCGGGTCGGCGAGGAAGGCCTCGCGGTCGGGCGCCAGGGCGCTCTTGAACGCGGGAAGGCTGTAGCTGACCCCGGCCTCGCGGACCTGCTGGTGGGCCCAGCTCACGACGACGTCACGCCCATCGCGGATGACGAGGATGTGCGGCGCCCCGGGCAGGAACGGGCGGAGCTCGCGCGGGGTGCGGTCGCCGATCCAGGTGGCGGCGGGCTTGTGGTGGACGACCGCGCCCATCACGGCCCGGACCGTGTCCTCGAAGCAGCGTTCGGCCACGGCCCGGACGCGGTCCTCGTGGGCCACGTGCCAGGGATGGCGGGTGAGCGTGTCGAAGCCGTGGCGCAGGGCCTCGAAGCGGAACTCGCCGCGGCAGTTGATGTCCGGGTGCAGGTAGAGCAGGGCGCCGACCCAGTTGGTGCCGGACTTGGGGTGGCCGCAGACGAAGAACGCCCGGCGCTCGATGCCATCGACGACGAAGCGGTTTCCGGTGCCGGCCAGGAGGCCGGCCGGCGCGACGGCGGGCGACGGTGGAGCGGCGCCGCCCGAGCGTGCCCGCGCCAGGGCGCGGCGCAGCGATCCCGCGCTCGGTCGCGCGGACCGCTTCATCGGGGTGCTCCGGGATGTCGCCGACAAAGCCAGGGGATTCCTCCTGTCACGTGTCACCAGTCCGTGTGCGCTTCGTAACCCAGTTCGACGAGAGCCGCTCCCGCCTCGGCCTTGAACCAATCCCGGAAGTTGTCCGTGGCGTAGCGTTTCCAGTCCCCCACGGCGCCGTGCCGGTAGAACGAGCGCGGATCCTCCCGCTCGAAGCCGACCGTCGTGCGGTCCGCGGGCGAGAGGGGCGAGGCCTCACCGGGATCGAGGCCCAGGAACTCGTACATCCGGCGACGCTCGCGCTCGGGATCCGCGTGGAGCAGCTCGTAGCGGACGGTGTGGACCCGGCACCCGATCCCCGCGGGGTCGGCCGATTCCATCTGGCGCCGGAAGCCCGAGTCCGCGCGGGTCCACGCCGCCCAGCGGTGGGCCAGGTGACGCACCCAGCCCTCATCGGCCCAGAGGTCGGACGGGTGTGACTCGAAATGGGAGGGATCGGCGCGGAATCGCTCGGCGAGCGTGGCGAAGGCCGGCCACAGGGGCGCCGGCACGACGGCCCGCTGGACCGGCTCGGGCTGGGCCAGGGTGTGGAAGGTCCAGCTGACGGCGACGTCCCGGCCATCGCGCACCACGAGGAAGTGGGGCGCACCGGCGCAGAGCGGGCGCAGGCCGCGCGGCGTGCGATCGCCCATCCAGATCGCGCCCGGCTTCCTGGGCCGGAGCGTGAGGATGCACCGGCGCACGAGGTCCTGGAAGCCCTGGTCGAGGGCGGCTCGGACGGGCTCGCGGCTGGTGATCTGCCAGGTGTGGGACTGGACGGAGTCGATCGCCTCTCGGATGGGTTCGAAGTGGAACTCGCCGAAGCAGTAGACCCGCGGGTGGAGGTTGAGGAGGGCGCCGACCCAGTTGGTGCCGGAGCGCGGGTGGCCGCGAACGAAGAACAGGCGGACGGCCGAGTCGGGGAGCGCGGGCGCGCCGTTG
>CAYWOF010000040.1:0-7517 GCA_964459825.1 uncultured Phycisphaeraceae bacterium
CGATCTACTCCCCCACGCCGGAGGCCCGCATGAAGATCATCGTCCGACCCGTCCTGGACCCGCAGCGTGAGATCGACATGACCCAGAGGCTGGTCGCGGCCATCGCCGAGGAGCTCTGGCGTCTCTACGGGGGCAACGACCGCGTCAACTGGCTGGAGGCGGAGCGTCACCTGCGGGGGATCGTCGGGCAGGCCCGGATCGAGGCCGCCCGGACCGTGGTGGTACGCAGCGCGGCCCCCCTCACGGGCCGGCAGGCGGCGGAGCTGCTCCGCCGGAGGGCGAGCGGCGCCGGGCGAAACCGGCAGCCGGCCCGTTCGCGTGCCGGGTGGGGTGAGGACCGGAGAACCCAGACGTGCGATGTGCCGAACCGATCGTCGGGCCAGCGCTGGGCCTGGGCTCCGGCCCCCGCGGGGAGCCCAAGGTAGGAGACCGCCGGACGCCGGCGCGTGGAGGTGTGTGTATGCCGCCCGAGGGAACGCGGACGCTGCTGCTGATCACGGGAATGAAGGACAACGCGTGCCGCGAGCGGGTGGCCGGCGCCCTGGAGCGCGTCCGCGGGGTGCGGGAGGTGGTGGTGAATCTCTTCCGGGCGAGCGCGAGCATCCACCACGAGCCGTCCTGTGCCGCCGGCAACCTGGTGCGCGCGGTGACCGAGGCGGGCTATGGCGCAACGCTCGCCGGCCGAGCGCCGCCCCGCGGCGCGGCGCGCGTCCCCAGGCTCAGGTCCCCACGAATCCAGGAGCACCAACCATGACCACGGCCAAGACCGACCTTCGGGCGCGCGACGTGATGACGGCCGAGCCCGTGACCGTCGAGCCCTCGACCTCGATCCGGCAGCTGGCGCGCATCTTCGAGGAGAACGAGATCTCGGGGGCGCCCGTGGTCGACCAGGACGGGCGGGTGATCGGCGTGGTGTCCAAGACCGACCTGATCCGTCGGTGCTCGGAGGGCACCTCCGAGCAGGCCCCGGGGTACCTCTTCGAGGCCATCAGCGAGCAGGGCGAGGAGGATGACGAGACCGGCGAGGTGCTGCCCGAGCCGCTCATCTGCGTCGAGGACTTCATGACGGACAGCCCCGTGACCGTGACGCCGCAGACCCCCGTCGCGCGGATCGCCCGGATGATGTTCGACGGGCACATCCACCGCGTGGTCGTGGTGGATGAGGACCGGGTGCCCGTGGGCATCATCACCAGCCTCGACCTGCTCGGGGTGTTCTCCGGCTAGGCGCCGCGACCGGCCG
Organism: uncultured Phycisphaeraceae bacterium; assembly: GCA_964459825.1. Classification (GTDB taxonomy): domain Bacteria; phylum Planctomycetota; class Phycisphaerae; order Phycisphaerales; family UBA1924; genus CAYWOF01. Next base: position 1,241 of record CAYWOF010000040.1, read on the forward strand.
GTCCGGCCGAAGGAGGGCGTTCCATGCACCGACGCGTGCTCATCCTGTCCAGCGCGAGCGCGATGCTCGCGGGTTGCGGGAGCCCGTTCCTTCACCCCGCCGCCACCGGCGGCGCACCCGTCCACGACGCCGGACTCGCCGGCGAGTGGGCCACCGACGGTCCGACCGTCAGCCGCGTCCTCGTTCGGGAGGACGAGGGGCGCTACGACGTCAGCCTCACGGTCCGGCACGAGGGCGAGACCCGGACCTCCCTCGAGCTCGACCTCTCGCTGACCGACATCGGCGGGGCCCGCTACGCCGACCTCTTCCTCGACGAGTCCGAGCGCGACCGGCTCGTGGGCACCTACGGCTTCCTGGTCGTGCCCGTGCACCAGACCGTGCGGATCGCGCGCGCGGAGAACGAGCTGCGCGTCTGGTTCTTCGACGGCGCCTGGCTCGAGCGCAAGGCCCGGGCCGGCGCCCTCTCCGACGACCGCGTGGTGATCGGGCACGACGCCGTGACGCTCGTCACCGCCCCGGCCGAGGAGGTGCGCGCCTTCATCGCCCGGCACGCCGGGGAGCCCGGCGCGTTCGGCGAGCCCGTGCTCTTCCGCCGCGTCGGCCCGTAGCGCGCGGGTAAGAATGCGCCATGGCGACGATGCTCGCGGCGGTCCTGGAACGGCCGGCCCCGGTCGAGACCGGGCCGCTGGACCTGCGCGCGGTGCCGATCCCCGAGCCCGGCCCGGGCGAGGTCCTCGTCCGGCTTGCGACGTGCGCCGTCTGCCGCACGGATCTCCACGTGGTCGAGGGGGAGTTGCCCGCCCGCCGCTCGCCGGTCATACCCGGGCACCAGGCGGTGGGCACCGTCGAGCGGCTCGGCCCCGGCGTGCGCACGCCCCCCGTGGGGGAGCGCGTGGGCATCGCGTGGGTCCGGCGCACCTGCGGGCGCTGCCGCTTCTGCTTCTCCGGACGCGAGAACCTCTGCGAGGACGCGCAGTTCACCGGCTGGACCCACGACGGCGGCTTCGCGGAGTTCATCGCGGCGCCGGCCGGCTTCGTCCACCCGATCCCCGCCGGCTTCGACGACCTGCAGGGCGCGCCGCTCCTGTGCGCGGGGATCATCGGGTATCGCGCGCTCGGGCTGACGGGCCTCGGCGAGCGCCCCGGGGGCTGGCGCGGGACGCGCCTGGGTCTCTACGGGTTCGGCGCGGCCGGGCACGTCGCCATCCAGGTCGCCCGCGCGCGCGGGGCGACCGTGCACGTCTGCACGCGCGATCGCCAGCGCCACCAGGCGCTGGCCGCCGAGCTCGGAGCCGCCTGGGTGGGCGGCGCGATGGACGCGCCCCCCGAACCGCTCGACGGCGCCATCGTCTTCGCCCCGGCCGGCGAGCTCGTGCCGGTCGCGCTCGCATCCCTGGACAAGGGCGGCGTCCTGGTCCTCGGGGGCATCCGCATGTCCGACGTCCCGTCGATGCGCTACGACCTGCTGTACCACGAGCGGGCGATCCGCAGCGTGGCCAACAACACGCGCGCCGACGCCCGCGAGTTCCTCGCCGAGGCCGCCCGCCTCCCCGTGCGCACCCGGGTCGAGCCCTTCCCGCTCGAACGCGCCAACGATGCCCTGCGGGCCCTCAAGCACGACGCGATCCGCGGGGCGGCCGTCCTCCAGATCTGGCCGGCCCGCCCGGGAGCAGCCCGTGTACGAGATCGTTGAGCACACCGCCGACCTGGGCCTCCGACTCCGGGCGCCCACCCTCGACGCGCTCCTGGCCGACGCCGCGACCGGGCTCTTCGCCATCATCGCGGGCGACCTGGCCCAGGTCCGCCCGGCGGTCGCCGACGCGTTCGACGTCTCCGGGCGCGATCCCGCCTACCTGCTCCGCGACTGGCTGGGCGAGCTTCTCTACGCCTTCGAGTCGCGCCGCATGCTCTACCGCGCCTTCGAGGTCCGGACCGGGCCCGAGGGCCTCCACGCCCTGGCCCGCGGCGAGCGCTACGACCCGGACCGGCACACGCTCGCCCACGAGATCAAGGCCGTCACCTACCACGCCCTGCGCGTCGAGCCCACCCCCGAGGGGTGGGAGGGCGCCGTGATCGTGGACATCTGACCGGCCGGGGAGGAACCATGCCCGGAACGCCCTTCACGGGACCGATCGAGCGCGTGGACGACTGCTGCTGGCGCATCCCGCGCTCGTACCGGTCCGGCATGCGCGTCGACGGCCTGGTCTTCGCCGACGACCGCCTCATCGAGCGCGTCCGCTCCGACCAGGCCCTCGAGCAGGTCGCCAACGTCGCCTTCCTTCCCGGGATCCAGCACGCCAGCCTCGCCATGCCCGACATCCACTGGGGCTACGGCTCCTGCATCGGCGGCGTCTGCGCCACCGACCCGGAGGATGGCGGGGTCGTCTCGCCGGGCGGCGTGGGCTACGACATCAACTGCGGCGTCCGCCTCGTCCGCACGTCCCTGACGCACGAGGAGGTCAGGCCCGTCATCACCCGGCTCGTCAACCAGCTCATGCGCGACATCCCCGTCGGCGTGGGCCAGGGCGGCAGGTACGTCTTCGGACCCGACGAGCTGCGCACCCTCATGCGCCAGGGCGTCGCGTTCCTGCGCTCCCGCGCCCTGGCCACCGCCGACGATGTCGAGTGCACGGAGGCCCACGGGTGCATCGAGGGCGCCCGGCCCGAGCTGGTGAGCGATCGCGCCCTCGAGCGCGGCGCCGATCAGTGCGGGACGATCGGCGCGGGCAACCACTTCCTCGAGGTGCAGGTCGTGGACCGGGTCGAGGAGCCCGTCGCCGCGCAGGCCCTCGGCCTCCGGCCGGGCCAGGTCTGCGTGCTCATCCACTCGGGCTCGCGCGGGCTGGGCTACCAGGTATGCGACGATGCGCTGCGCGCCCTGCGCGACGCCCCGGCGCGCTACGGCATCGAGCTCCCCGACCGCCAGCTCGTCTGCGCGCCGGTCCGGAGCCCCGAGGGCGAGCACTACCTCGGCGCCATGCGCGCCGCGGCCAACTACGCCTTCTGCAACCGCCAGCTCCTCATGGGGCAGACCCGCGAGGTGTTCGCGCGGATCTTCCGCCGGTCCTGGCAGGACCTGGGCATGGAGCTCGTCTACGACGTGGCGCACAACATCGCCAAGTTCGAGCGCCACCGCGTGGGGGACGCGCAGAAGCTCGTGTGCGTCCATCGCAAGGGCGCCACCCGCGCGTTCCCCCCGGGGCACCCCGAGGTCCCCGAGCGCTACCGCGCCGTCGGCCAGCCGGTGATCATCCCGGGCGACATGGGACGCGCCAGCTGGGTGCTCGTCGGCGGCCCGCGCGCCATGGAGCGCAGCTTCGGCACCACCTGCCACGGCGCCGGACGCGCCATGAGCCGGACCGCCGCCGCCCGCGAGGCCCGCGGACGCAGCATCCAGCAGGAGCTCCACGCCTCCGGCGTCGTCGCCCGCGCCCGCAGCCGCGAGGGCCTGGCCGAGGAGCAGCCGGCGGCGTACAAGGACGTCGACATGGTGGTCGACGTCGTCCACCGCGCCGGGCTCTCCACGAGGGTCGCCCGGCTCCGCCCGCTGGGGGTCATCAAGGGCTGATCGCCCCCGTCGGCACGGCGCACCGGCGCCTCGCGACGCCGGCGCACCCTACCCCCCTCCTCCGCCTCGGCGGGCCGTCAGGCCCCCACGGGCGTCTTCTTCCCGATGACCTTGACCTCGACCTGCCGGGGCTTGGCCTCCGGGCGCTTGGGGATGCGGATGGTCAGGACGCCGTTGTCCGACTCCGCGGTCAACCGCCCGGTGTCCACGGTCTCCGGCAGCTCGATCACGCGCCGGAACGAGCCGAACCGGCGCTCGCACCGGAGCACGTCCTCGTCCTTCTGCTCCTTCCGCTCCTCCTTCTTCCCCGCGATGGTCAGCTCGTCACCCAGCACGGAGATCTCGAGGTCCTTGGCGCCGATCCCCGGCACCTCCACCTCGATGCGCATCTCGGTCTCCGTCTGGCCCACATCCAGGGGCGGGATCCAGCCCTCCGCCCGGAGCAGCTTCGGCTCCGGCAGGGCCGTCGGCTCGCCCAGGTACCGATCGAAGGTGCGCCCCATCTCCTCCCGCAGCCGGTCCAGCTCGAGGGTCATGGGGTCGCGCCGGCTCCACACCGTCAGGTTCATGGCCGTCTCCTTTGGTCGGGCATCGGCACGCGGGCAGCGGCGCCCCCGGGACCCCCACGCGGCCGTCGGGCCGGGCGGGGCGCGCCGGCCACCCGCGCCGAGCTAGTTGTTGATGTCCGGATTGAAGTGGATCGTCACGAAGGGATGGGAGTCGTCGCCGGTGATCTCGAAGCGGCCCGTCTCCGACATGTTGTTGTTGTAGAACACGTACACCTCGTAGCGTCCCTCGTCGAGCCCTCTGATCAGGGCCTGCCCGTTCTTGTTGGTCACGAAGATCGGCGCCTTGGTCTCCGGCTTGTACACCGGGCGCACGGTCACGGGCATCCCGGGAAGCGGCTCCTCGGTCAAGCTGTGCAGCACCGTCACGGTCGCCGTGCCGTGACCGCGCTGGTCCATCACCGTGGGAGACCCCGAGGAAGACTCGTCGCTCTTGCACCCACCGAGCGTGCCCGCCAGCCCCACCGCCGCGAGCAGCGCGAGGGTCCGAATGGTGGTATTCATGGCCTGTCCTTTCGATCAGGGATTGGTTTCGGCGCCCGCCGCCCACGCACCTCCGACGGGCGCCCCTATTGAGGCGTGCCGGCCGCTCGAAACCAGCAGGGAAAGTTCCGTGATCGGCTCGCGGCGCCCCCCGGGCCGCCTCAACCCGAACGCCCTGCGCACGGCGTCCCGGGGCGCGCCCGGGCCCGGGGCGCGGGGCCGATGCCCGCACGCCCCAGGCAGGTCGGCGCGCGCCGGTGGTTCCACGGAAGCTCGGCCAGCAGTCGCGTCAACGGGCAGCAGTCCATCGCGACCCCGGCCCACGCCTGCGCCATGGCGAACCAGCGCACCCACTCCAGGGGCCCCCAGAGGCCCGCCACCACGAGCGCCAGCTCGGAGATCCGAACCTGCGTGGGAAGGCTCCATCCGCTCCGCGTCCGATGCGCCGCGGCGAGCGTCTGCACCACGGCCAGGGCCGCCGCCCCCACCCCGGCGCGGCGCGACCCGCCCAGCCAGAGGCACATGAGAAGGGCGATGCCCAGCCGGCACCACCACTGCGCGGACCGGAATCGCTCCACGGCTCACACTCCCACCAGCCCCGCCGCCGCCCCGGCCGCGAGCACGAGCCACGCGACTCCCTTGGCGAGGAAGAACACGAATCCGGCTACGCCCGCCCGACGAGCCCAACGCGATCCGATGCGCACGGGGAAACTCCTTTCGCGCGAGCGCCCCGGCCCCGGGCCGCCCCGGCCCGGGGGAGGGCGCACTCCGCTCAGGCCGCCCGGCGCCCGCCGAGGCGGACCGGCACCAGCATCGGCACGCGGCGCCGATAGTCGAGGTAGCCCGCGCCGTGCGCGCGCACCAGGTCGCGCTCCTCGAAGCGGATCGCCACGAGGATGTAGGCCGTCGCCACCAGCGCGAAGACCAGGTGCGTCGCGGTCATGGTCGGCGTGCACCAGAAGGCCACGATCCAGCCGACGTACAGCGGGTGACGCACGATCCGGTAGAGCACCGGCACCTGGAAGGGCACCCGCGTGTAGGCGCGCCCGCGCAGGAAGAGCCACGCCTGGCGCAGCCCGAAGAGGTCGAAGTGGTTGATCTGCAGCGTCGCGCCGAGCACCAGCAGCCAGCCGAGCCCGAAGCCCGTCCACAGCGCGCCCCGCAGGGCGGGCGTCCGGGCGTCCCACACCTCGCCGCCGATGGGACGCCACTGCCACATCAGTACTCCCAGCGCCAGGCTCGAGAGCAGCACGTAGGTGCTCCGCTCGGCCGCCGGCGGCACCAGCCGGGTCCACCAGCGCTTGAAGCCGGGCCGGGCCATGATCGAGTGCTGCAGCGCGAAGAGGGCCAGCAGCCCGAGATCGATCGCCAGCGCCAGCCAGAGCGGGTCCGTCCGCGCCGAGTCGATCGCCTTGGGCACCGCCAGGTTGCCCAGGAATCCGGCGGCGTAGAGGAACACGCCGAGGAACAGCCCGTAGCACGCCAGGCCGTACGCGAACAGGGCGACCCGCCCGCCCAGGGGCACCCCCTCGCCCGACCACGACTCCGCATCCCTCGCCGGGGCGCGATCCGCCCGGGGGGGGGGGGCGCGCCGCGCGCCCGCCCCCCCCCGCGCCGCGGCCCGCGCGCCGCGGGGGGCGCTAGGAGGAGCGGGGCGTGG
>CAYWOF010000040.1:7527-13861 GCA_964459825.1 uncultured Phycisphaeraceae bacterium
GTCCACCGCCGCCAAGCCGTGCGAACCCATGTGCATCTCCTTTCAACTCGCTCGCTCGTCAGATCCGCCGGCCCCACGCGGGCCGGCCAACGCCCTCACGCTCTCCCGCCGGCCACGCGGGCCGACGCCTCGTGGTGCACGTGCACCCGGTCGCCCAGTCCGAGGGCCTCCGCCTCCGCCCGCACCCGGTCCACCGTGGCCCAGTCCGCCGCGAAGACCTCGACCCGCGCGTTCCGGTTGGCCGCGGCGACGGCCAGCAGCATCCCGATCGATCCCACCCCCGCGATCCGGGCGCGCACGCCCCATCCGCCGCCGCTCGTCACGCCCAGGCTCTCCATGATCCGGCTCCTTTCCGTCGGGCCCATCGGCCGATTCGATGACGCGGACGAGCAAACGTACCGTGCGCGGCGCCACGGGACAGTTGACTCCCGGTAAACCGTGGGGTGTACTTGAGGTACACCCCGCCCCCGGACGCCCGGAGGGCCCCCGGAGCTCCCATGCCCATCACCGCCCGCGATCGCATCATCAACACGGCCGAGCGGCTCTTCGCCCGGCACGGCTTCCACGCGATCGGCCTGGACCGCATCCTCGCCGAGGTCGGCGTGACGAAGACCACGTTCTACAAGCACTTCGAGAGCAAGGACGATCTGATCATCGCGGTGCTGACGCAGCGCGACGCCCGCGAGCTCGAGGAGTGGCTCGGCATCATGCGGGCGCGCGGGGGCGAGGACCCGCGCGCCCGGATCCTCGCTCTCTTCGGCATCCTCGAGGAGTGGTTCGCGTCGCGCTCCTTCCGCGGGTGCATGTTCGTCAACGCCATGGGCGAGTTCCCCCTCCCCAGCGATCCCATCCACAAGGCGGCCGCGGCCCACGGGGCCAAGCTCGGCGCCGCCGTCCGCGCCCTGAGCGCCCAGGCCGGCGCGTCGGACCCCGACGCCCTGGCCGCCCAGCTCATGATGATCGTGGCCGGCGCGCTCGTCTCCCGCGCCGCCGAACCCGGGCCGGCCGCCGCGACCGCCGCCCGCGCGGCCGCGGAGCTCCTGCTCGACCGCCACCTCCCCGTCGGCGCGCGCCCCTGACCACCGTGCCCGAGCTCCCGGACATCACGCTCTACATCGACGCGCTGCGCCCGCGCATCCTGCGCCGCACCCTGGAGGCGGTCACGATCCGCTCGCCCTTCCTCCTCCGCTCCGTGGACCCGCCCCTCGAGGCCTGCGAACGCCGGGCGGTCGTCTCGATCTCCCGGTTGGGCAAGCGCATCGTGCTCGGCCTCGAGGGCGACCTGTTCCTGGTCCTGCACCTCATGGTCGCCGGGCGCCTGCGCTGGTTCGATCGACCCCACCCGCCGGCCGGACGCATCGACCTCGCGGCCTTCGACTTCGCGCCGGTCCCGGGGAGTTCGCCCGGCGCGCCCCGTTCGACGCTCCTCCTGACCGAGGCCGGCACGAAGCGCCGCGCCTCTCTCCACGTCGTGGCGGGAAGCCAGGACCTGGGCGCGCACGGGCGCACCGGCGTGGAGCCCCTCGAGTGCGACCTCCCGGCCTTCGCCGCCGCCCTCCGGCGCGAGAACCGCACCCTCAAGCGCGCCCTGACCGACCCGCGCCTCGTCGCGGGCATCGGCAACGCCTACAGCGATGAGATCCTGCACGCCGCCCGGCTCTCCCCCCTCACGCTCACCTCGGCGCTGGGCGAGGAACAGATCCGCCGCCTCTTCGACGCGATGCGCCGCACGCTGACCCACTGGATCGAGCGCCTGCGCGCCGAGTTCGGCCTCACCGGCGGCGCCCCGGGGCGCTTCCCAGGCCCGGGGGAGGTCACGGCCTTCCGGCCCGGGTTCGCCGCCCACGGCCGGTTCGGCAAGCCCTGCCCCGTCTGCGCGACACCCATCCAGCGGATCGTCTACGCCGAGAACGAGACCGACTACTGCCCGGAGTGCCAGACCGGCGGGCGCATCCTCGCCGACCGCTCGCTCTCGCGGCTCCTGTGCGACGACTGGCCCCGGACCGTGGACGAGCTCGAGTGACGGGCCCTACGACGCCACCGCCGCGCACACCCGCTTGGCCGCGTCCCCCAGGTCCGTCGCGGCCTGGAGGGTGGGCAGCTTCGCCCGCGCCTCGCCCAGCAGCCTGCGCCCCGCGTCCACGTTCGTCCCCTCCAGGCGCACCACCAGCGGCACGCGGAAGCCCATCTTCGAGGCCGCGTTGACGATCCCCTGGGCGATGATGTCGCAGCGCATGATCCCGCCGAAGATGTTGACCAGGATCCCCTTCACCCGCGCATCGCTCAGGATGATGGAGAACGCCTCGGTCACGGCCTCCTCGCTGGCGCTCCCCCCCACGTCGAGGAAGTTGGCCGGCTCGCCCCCGTGCAGCTTGATGATGTCCATTGTCGCCATGGCCAGGCCGGCGCCGTTCACCAGGCAGCCGATGTTCCCGTCGAGCGCGACGTAGGAGAGGCCGAACCGCTGGGCCCGCAGCTCCGCCGGGTTCTCCTCGGTGGGGTCGAACATGGCCGCGATCGCCTTCTGCCGGAAGAGGCCGTTGTCATCGAAGCTGAACTTGGCGTCGATCGCCAGCAGGCGCGCCTCGCCGCCCGCTCCGCCCACCGGCGGGGACGCGATCACCAGCGGGTTGATCTCCGCCAGCGTGCAGTCCTTCTCGACGAACAGGCGCGCCAGGCCCATCATGATGGAGGCGCCCTGGTTCACCAGCTTGCCGGTCAGGCCCAGCGCGAACGCCACCCGCCGCGCCTGGTACGCCTGAAGGCCCAGGAGGGGGTGGAGCGGCTCCTTGATGATCGCCTCGGGCTTCTCGTGGGCGACCTTCTCGATCTCCACGCCGCCCTCGCGGCTGGCGATCAGCACGTTGCGCCGGCGCGCCCGGTCCGTGGTGATCGCGAGGTAGAACTCCTCCTTGCCGGCGCCGGCCCGGTCCGCGATGTCCACCCCCGCCGCCACCAGCAGCTTCTTGACCTCCAGCCCCTCCGGCGGCGTCTGGGGCGACCTCATGCGGTTCGAGAGCATGAACCGGGCCGCCTCCGTCGCCTCCGCCCCCGAGCGCACGAGCTTGACGAACCCCGCCTTGCCGCGCCCTCCGGCGTGCACCTGGGCCTTGACCACCGCCAGCCCGCCCTCGCCCGCCCCCGCCTCCTGCACGACCTGCCGGTACACCCCCGCCGCCGCGTCGATCGACTCGATCATCATGCCCGGCGGCACCGGAATGCCGTACGACCGGAGCAGCTCGCGACCCTGATACTCGTGGATCTTCATGGTGCGGCCAGTGTAGGACCCGGCCCCCTCACCCCGGCCCGCCCGCCACCCCGCCCCGCACGGGCAGCTCGGCTCCGCACTCCGGGCACCGCCCCCCGGCCAGGCCCGCCAGCGCGTAGCGGCATCCCGGACACAGCCCGCGCGCCAGTCGGCGTGCGCCACGCCGCGCCCGCACCCAGCCGGGGACACGCGGCACCCATTGGAGCGAATAGACGAAGGCCAGGAGCACGAGCAGCACCGCGGCGTTGTGGGCGTGGCCCGACCACAGGGTGCGCCGGTCGTGGATGTCTTCCACCCGGAGGCGCGCCAGCGTGTCCGGCGTCGCCCGAGCCTCGCGCGTCAGAACGTCGTCCACGAAGCGCCGTCGCGCTTCGACCCGCTCGCCCGCGCTGAATCGCTCGCCGAAGTGGGTCGTGATGACGGCCCACCCGTCCTGGCGCGTGGGCGCCCAGAGCCCCGTGCTGGAACTTCCCAGGCGGAGCCTGATCAACAGCACGTCGCCCGGTCGGGTCTCGAAAGCCCGGCTCACTTCGTCCCAGCTCTCGGACTCAGGATCGAGAAGGCGCAGCCCCCCATCTTCGAGCAAGCAGAAGCGCTCGATCGGGTAGCGGCGCGTCCCCGTTGGACGTGCCCTGTTGGTCAGCAGCCCGCGAACGAGCGCACCGACCCGCGAGTGATCCTGCGACCACGGTGGCCCGGGAGGCAGGCTGGCCACGCTGATCCCCAGCGCTGTCCCCAGCAGCAGCGTCGCGATCGGGTTAGTGAGCGCGCGCCGCAAGCGACGGCGGAGCAAGCCTTGGTCGGCTGTGGCCGGACGCATCACACCGCATTGTTCGCTCGCCGGATCGGGCTGCGCGACTCGATCCTTCGGCGCCCGCGAGGGACGCGTTACCGCCGATCCAACGCCACCCGCAGCAGCCGCCCCGCCTGCTCGGGGGTCAGCTCCTTCAGGATCGCCGCGAAGAGCTCCCTCCTCTGGGCCTCCGTCGGGTTGAGCCGGGTCCTCTGCCCGAACTCCGTCACCAGCGCCCGCACCCGCGCCTCACGCTCGGGCTCCAGCGCCAGCTCCGCCAGCACCTTGTCGAACTCGGCGATCCGGCCGGTCACCTGACGCTCGTACGACCGTCTGATCTCCTGCCCCAGGGTCAGCAGGTTCTCGCGCACGCCGTACGCGCGGGGCCGGAATCGCTCCCCACGCTCCACGGCCTCGCGCCGGGCTTCCTCGCGCAGGGCCTCGCGATACTCCCCCACCAGGGCCTCAAACTCGTGGCGCGGTCCGACCGACAGCACCCCCGCCAGCTCATCCAGCAGCGTCCCGCGCTTCGTGAGCGGGTCGAGCTTCCCCAGGAACTCCCCCAGCACCCGCACCGATTCGGCGCGGTCCCCGGCCTCCGCCGCCGTGCGATACTCCAGCAGCATCGGCACGTTCTCGATCACCACCCGATCCACGATCGCCGCCCGCTCGGCCAGGATCCTCCCGACGGCCTGGCGCGTCGGCTCATCGAGCCCGAGCCGCTCGAGGGCCGCCTCCTCGGGCGGAACCTCCAGCCGGCGCACCTTGCCGTCGTAGGCGTGCTCGACGAGGGTGCGCGAGCCCGAATCGCCGCCGACCCTCGGCCCGGCCAGTGGGTTATCGGCCGCGGCCGGCGCGGGACCCGCGGCGGCGCCCCGCGGGGTGTCCGGGCTCTGGGCCAGCCCCGGGCTGGCCAGCGACAACGCCAGGAGCAGCGCGTAGGCGTCACGGCGGGGGGCGATTCGCATCCTCGGGCTCCGTGGGGGCTCGATCCGGTTCCGCTCGAGAGGCGCCCAGGCGCGCGATCGCCTCGCGGTTCCTGCGCTCTTCCTCGGCGATGTACGCCGCGAGTTTCACGCGCTGACCGTCATCCAGCCAGGCCATGAGACGCAGCAGGAACCCCACCATCTGTCCCGGCGTGGGCCTCGGACCCGCCTGGAGGAAGAATGTCTCGACCTGCCGGCGCAGGCGCGACTCCTGCTCCGCCGACAGGCCCAGCGACTCGATCAGGCGCTCGAACCCCTGGTCCTGCTCGCCGAACTGGCGCTGGACCGATCGCTCGATCTCCTTCCCGAGCAGGGCCAGCTGCTCGCCGGCGAGGATCACGAAACGGGGCTCGCGCTTGGTCGCGCGACGCTCGGCGACGATCGCGTCCCAGTAGCCATCCACGAGCCGGTCGAACTCGGCCCGGCGCTCGGGCGCCAGCGCCCCGCGCAACCGGTCCCGCAGCGGGCCGTCGCGCCACACCGGCTCGAGCTTCCCCGCCAGCTCCAGCCCCAGCCCCAGCGCGGTGAGCTTCTGCCCCGCCTCGCCCGCCGTGCCCAGACGCATCAGGAGCGTGAGGTTGTCCAGGACGATCGCGTCCAGCACCCGCGCCCGCGCCAAGAGCACGCCGTCGACCCGCTCACGCTCTTCCGGCGTCAGGCCCAGGAGCTCGATCGCGGCCTCCTCCGGCGCCCGCTCCAATCGCCGGACCTTCCCAGCGTAACCGAGCTCGACCAGGGTCGTCGCTTCCCCGCTCGTTCGCACGCGCGGCCCGGCCAGCGCGCGAGCCTCCGCACCCTGCGGCGCCGCTTCGGGCTGTCCCCGCGCCGGAGCGATCACCGCCCCCACCACCATCCCGAGAACTGCCAGTCGCCGTGCCATCGCCTGTTCCCGCCCGCCGCCACGCCGCCCGGTACTCCCGCCACGATACCCGAAAGACCAGCCCGTCCCAAGCGATTCTTGGGTGCACGGCCACCGCCGTTTCCCCGGCCGCCCCCGGATAGGATGCACTCGCCGGCGGGAGACGCGTGATAACCCCTCTCGCCCGGCCCGCCCCCCCCGCAGGCCCCGGGACAGGAGGAGAGCCGCCCATGTCGCTCGGACTGGCCGCCGCGCCCCACTGGTACGAGACCCTCTACCTTGGCTCGTCGGTGCTGAGCTGGGTGATCGCGGCGGGAACCGCCTTCCTCGTGTTCATCGTGCTCAGCATCCTGCGGGGGGCGCTCGTGGCCCGTGCCCGGAGACTCCGGCGCACCCCGCGCGGCTTCCTGGCCGATCTCGCCCTGCGC
>CAYWOF010000041.1:0-3614 GCA_964459825.1 uncultured Phycisphaeraceae bacterium
TCTTCCCGGTGCCCCATCTCATGCGGGCGGGCACCGCCGGGCGGGGCGCGCGCGGGGGGGGGGGGGCGTTGGGGGCGCGAGGAGGGCGGCGCGCGCCCGTTCGCGCCCGGTCGACTGGAAGTAGTCCCGGGCGCAGGCCGCGCGGAACTCGCGGGCGAGGGCGGTGGGGTTGCGGCGCGGGCGGGCCGCGCGGAGCGCGATGCCGGCGAAGGCGCGGTCGGCGCGGTCGGTGAACGCGCGCACGAGCCCGGCGTCGGCCGCGTGGGGGAAGGGCTCGGCCAGCCAGACGATGGCGTCGCCGTGGAGCCCCTGGATCTCGGTGGCCAGCCACTGCGCCTGCTCGAGGGTGAAGGGGGTGCGCGGCAGGACCCAGGCCGCATCGTGGAGGCGGATGGCACCGAGGCGCTGCAGGCGGCGCCAGACGAACACCCGGGCGGCCGAGGGCTCGCGGGGGACGCGGTAGGTGAGGAGAACCCAGGCGGGCACGGCGGGAGCTCCGGAGGTATGTAACGGTGGTTACATCATAGCCGGGCCGGGGCGCGGGGCGAGCCGCGGCGCCGCACGCGCGGGTGCCGGAGGGCGATGCGAGGGGAGCCAGCGGGAGGGGGACCGCCGGAACACGTGATCAGCCGGCGCCCGGCCTGGCCAGCTCGTCGTAGACGAAGGTGAGGGTGTTGGGGAGGAACCGCTCGTTGCCCAGGCCCTCGAACGCGCCGGTCTTGAGGGCCTTGACCTGGTCGCGGGTCATGCCATCGTTGTCCTTGGCGTAGCGGACGATGCGCCGGAGCGTGTCGAAGTAGTCGCGCTGGGCGCGCACGCCGGCGACATCGGCCAGCTCCCCGTGGCCGGGGATGACGACCGTGTCGTCCTTGCACAGGCCGATCACACCGTCGAGGGACTTCTGCCAGCCGGTGGTGGTGGCGCCCCCGTTGGGGTCCATGAAGGGATGGAGCCTGTGGAAGAGCAGGTCGCCGGCGTGGATGAGGTTGAGGTCCGGGATGTGGACGACGACATCGTTGTCGGTGTGGCCCGGCCCGAAGTGGTGCAGGTGGAGCGTCACGCCGCCGAGCTTGATCTCCTCGTGCTCGGAGGCCAGGGTGCGCGTGGGGGTCCAGTCCTCGGCCTTCAGGCCGGCGAGGCGGTCGTGCAGCTTCTTGATCTCGGCCCGGACCTTGTCGGCGGCGGGGCTGGACGAGCCGGAGAGGTTGAGGATTCCCTCCTTGACCTGGGAGATGTACCGCTCGGTCTGTCCGGCGACGCGGTCGCGGCACCTGGCGTGCGCCGTGACGGGGACGGAGCCGACGACGGCGTGGTTGCCGCCGGTGTGGTCGCCGTGGTGGTGGGTGTTGATGGCCTGGGCCAGGGGCGTGGCGAGGGTCTCGCCCTCGCTCCGCAGGACGGCGCCGAAGCCGGCGTTCTTGCAGTCCACGAGGATCGCGCCCTCCTTGGTGGCGAGCCAGAGGGCGTTGCCGCCGCCCTCGAGGGCGACGTGTGCGCCCTCGCGGGCCTTCTTCCAGGTGAAGAACGTCGCGGGCGTCGCCGGGGCCGGAGGCTGGCGCAGGAGCCGGGCGAGCGCCGGGGCGCCGAGCGTCAGGCCCGCGGCTCCGGCGAGGGAGGCGGAGAGGAACGAGCGGCGGGTGGCGTTCATGGCGGGCTCCGGTGTCGTGCGATGGACGGGCGCGAGGGGCCGGTCGATCGATGGGCGATCGGCGCACGGTAGCCTACCATTGCTCTCGTTTCACCGGACCGATGATCGAGGTGGCGCTGGAGGGCTCGGCGCGGCGGGACGCCGGTGCCACGGGACCCCGAGAACGGACAGAGGCCAAACGATGCGCGCGACGGAACTGAGGCCGGGGCTGGGCGTGAAGATGGATGGGAAGCTGTTCGTCATCACGAACTTCGAGCACCGGACGCCGGGCAACCTGCGGGCGTTCATCCAGGTGCGGATCAAGGATGTGGTGAGCGGCAAGGCCCTGGAGAAGCGGCTCTCGTCGAGCGACGACGTCGAGGTCGTGGACCTGGACCGGCGCCCGATGGAGTACCTCTACTCGGACCCCAGCGGCGCGACGCTGATGGACCTCGAGAGCTACGACCAGCTGGTGCTGCCCAAGGATGTGCTGGGCGATGCGCTCATGTACCTGACGCCCAACACGCAGCTGGTGGTGCTGTGCCACGACGGTCGGCCGGTGACGATGGAGATGCCCGCGACGGTGGACCTGAAGGTGACGGACACGGCGCCGGGGATCAAGGGGGCGACGGCGACGAACCAGATGAAGGACGCGACGCTGGAGACGGGGCTCAAGACGCGGGTGCCGCCGTTCATCGCGGTCGGGGAGACGGTGAAGATCAACACCGCCGATGGGAGCTACATGAGCCGGGCGTAGAGAAGAGAAGAGAAAGTACAAAGTACAAAGTGCAAAGTACAAATCGGGGCGGCCGTTGGCTCTGATCCGCGTTGCGCGTTGACCTTCGGGGCTGTGGTCGTGGGGCCTTCCGGTGAATCTCCTCCTCATCGGGCTGCGGGGATCGGGGAAGACGACGGTCGGGCGGCTGGTCGCGGCGCGGCTGGGGTGGGGGTTTGTTGACCTCGACGATGTGACGCTGACGTACTTTGCCGAGAAGACGATCGCGGAGGTGTGGCGCCGCCATGGCGAGGCGGAGTTCCGTCTGGCGGAGCTCGGGGCGCTGGCGAAGACACTCAAGGCCGATGGGCAGGTTGTCGCCCTGGGCGGTGGGACGCCGACAGCGCCGGGGGCCGATGAGGTGATCCGGCGGGCGAAGCGGGGCGGGGCGGGACGGGCCTTCGTCGTGTACCTGCGCGCGGATGAGGCGGCGCTGCGGACCCGCCTGCGCGCGACGAGCGGGAGCGGCACGAACCGGCCCAGCCTGACGGGCGGCGACCCCGTCGAGGAGATCCCGGCCGTGCTCGCGGCACGCGATCCGCTCTACCGGCGGCTGGCGGATGCGATCGTGGAGACGGGCGGGCTCTCGGTCGAGCGCGCGGTCGAAGAGGTCATCGGGCTCGTGCCGAAGGAATGACCGGGTCAGGCGCGGTCGGCCGCGTGCACCGCGCGGCAGAAGGCCTCGATGAGGGCGGGGTCCTTGACGCCGCGCGAGGATTCCACGCCGCTGGAGACATCGACGGCGTAGGGATGGACGGTGCGGATCGCCTCGGCGACGTTGTCGGGACTCAGAGAGCTTCGCAACGAGCGGGACCAGGTCGGCCCAGGCGAAGGGCACACCGGCGCCCGGCGCGGGACCATCGATCAGGATGGCCTCGACATCGTCGCAGATGTCCCAGCGGGCCAGGTCGGCGACGATCGTGTCGCGCGAGTAGCGGACGGCCTTGATCGCGGGTCCGCACTGGCTGACGGTGCGCTCATCCTCGTTGCCGTGGAGCTGGGTGTGCGTGGTCGGGCACCGCTCCTCGACATCCATGAAGGTGTCGGGGGCGGGGTTGACGAAGACGCCGACGGTGGCGATGAAGGGGGGCAGGGCGAGCATGATCGCGCTGGCCTCCTCGGGCTCGATGCAGCGTGGGGAGGAGCGGACGAAGACGAAGCCCAGGCAGTCGGCGCCGGCATCGAT
Organism: uncultured Phycisphaeraceae bacterium; assembly: GCA_964459825.1. Classification (GTDB taxonomy): domain Bacteria; phylum Planctomycetota; class Phycisphaerae; order Phycisphaerales; family UBA1924; genus CAYWOF01. The sequence goes on from CAYWOF010000041.1 coordinate 3,589, forward strand.
CGCGCCCGCGGCGGTGTCGGCATCGC
>CAYWOF010000041.1:3624-10496 GCA_964459825.1 uncultured Phycisphaeraceae bacterium
ATCTTGATGCGGGTACGGGACATCGGCGAAGGGTACGCGGGGTCAGCGCGGGCAACGAGCCCCATCGCAGTCCGCAAGGCGATGACGCGGGGGCGTCACCAATGGGGGAGCGCCCGCAGCGCCCTGTCACCGCGACCGGCCCCGCCCCCTGGGCGCCCGCTGACTACGGACATCCCAGCGCGAACTTGGTCTGGAAGCAGATGTAGTCATTGACGTTGCGCTGCCCATTGCCGTCGCAATCGGAGTAGGTGTTGCCCAATGCGAACGCCGTCTGGAAGCACACGTAGTCGTTGACGTTGAGCTTCTGGTTCTGGTCGCAGTCAGGGTAGCAGCCGGCGCAGCCGAGCTCCCAGGTGTCGGCGGGAAGGCCGACCACTCCCTCGCCGCCGACCACGACCGAGCGCTGACGGAAGCTGTCGTAGGCCATGCCGTGCGCGGCACGCGCGGGAGGCCCCGGGATGTTGAGCCTGCTCCAGCTGATGCCATCCCAAGTCCAAGTAGCGTCTAGCTCGCCTTCGTTGCGCCCGCCGAAGATGACGACCCGCGCGAGCGCGGCATCGTACACCATGGTGTGGTCGGTGCGATTGGGTGCCGGGCCGACGGTGCCAGCTCGTAGCCACACGGTCCCATCCCACTCCCAAGTGTCATCCGTCTCGGATGAAGGAACCCCCGAGAAGGAGCCGCCGTAGAGCACCGTGACCCGGCGAATCAAGTCGTATGCGAGGGCGCCGGCTCTGCGAGGAGGTGGCCCGGCCGTCGCCACAAGCGACCAGGCGGCACCATCCCACTCCCACGTGTCGCCGAGATGCACTCCAGGTTGTTGCGTGCCGCCGAAGAGCACGACGCGCTGGCGCGCCGCGTCGTAGGCCATCGCGTGGCCCGCCCGCGGAGCGGGGCCGGTATCGGACAGCCAAACCCACTGAGCCCCGTCCCATGCCCAAGTGTCGCCCAGTCGACCTTGAGCAAGGTTGAGCCCGCCGAACAACAGCGATACATGGTGGAAGGAGTCATACACCATTGCGTGGCGTTCGCGCCAAATCGGACCGCTGGTAGCCACCTGCATCCACACCGAGCCGTCCCACTCCCACGTGTCGTCATAGACAGGGCCGGACGTTCCCCCGAACAGGACAGTTCGCCCCCGATCGCTGTCGTAGGCCATGGCGAAGTAGGCCCGGGGCGCCGGGCCCCCCTTGGCCCGGAGCATCCACTCGCAGGTCTGGGCCCGCGCGCCGCACACCGCCAGCGCCACGGCCGCCCACGCGCCCAGCCAGCACCATGCCCCTCGAACCGGATTCTCACTCTCCACGCCGCACCCCCTCTCGTTCACTTAGTCACTCGGTCGGCTGCACAGCGCCGACCGCCCCCTCATCGTCGTTCCCGAAGATGTCCACGCGATTGGCCACGGGCGTCACCCGCTCCAGCAACAGGCTGCCCTCCTTGGGCGTGTAATCACCGTCGTACGGGTCCACGAACAGGTCCACGGGATCCTCCCCACCATCATCGTCGCCGTTGGTCCAGGCGGCCCCCCATTCCGGGTCCTCGTTCAGGCAGCCGTGGCAGTCGTCCACACCCACCAGACAACTCGTGAAGAGCGACGGCTGGTAGGGCGCCTGCTCCGAGGGGATGTTGTAGCGGAGGAACGCGCTCCGGGAGGCTCGGAGGTTGAGCACGCTCGGGTAGCCCGACTCGTTGTAGGAGAAGCGCCACGTCTTGTTCGCCGTCGAGCCCGAGGCCGTGGGCATCGTGGTGACGGCCTCCACGAGGATGTTGCGCCCCCGGAGCCCCAGCGCGACGTAGTTCTCGCGTCCCCCGATCACGTTGTCGAAGAACATGCCGACGTTCTCTTCCCACCCGTCGATCTCGCCGTTGCGCATCTGGAAGAGCTTGCAGGTGTGGTAATGGTTCGGATCGCCCTCGATCGAGCGGCAGTCGAAGTGGTCGATGAAGACGTTGCTGCGCTCGCCCGAGTACTGCAGCGCATCCGTGTGGACGGGCTGCGTCGGGGACCCGATCGAGATCTCCCCATCCACTCCGGTCTGGTTGGAGGTGGCGACGTACCAGAGGGTCGCGTCCACGTCCGTCGGGTCCGTGCCGCTCGTCAGGTTCCCCTTCAGGACGATGGTGTCTTCATCCACCTGGGTGTCGATCTCGTACTCACCCGGCGTCACCCCGGTTCCCGAGCGCACCCAGATCCTCATGCCCGTCAGGTGCTCATCGTCCGGATCGAAGTCGGCGAAAGCGCCGGCCTTCGTCAAAGTCTTGGCCCCGTGATCCCAGACGCCGTTGACCACGGTCTCGACGAGCGTGAGGGTTGTGCCGCTGACCGTTGCGATCTTGCAACGCTTGAGATGGTCGCCCGGGGGCGGGTCGATCTCGAACCAGTCCTGGCCGGACTGGACCGGCCCCACGTACTCGTCCGCCTCCGCCTGGGTGATCGAGAGCTCGAGGCCGGCCGCGGTCCAACCCGCATCGGCGATGGGCGTGTAGATGTTGGAGATGCGCCGGATCGTCACGTTGGTGATGTGCTTGCACCCGGTGATGGCATCGGCCCCGATCCACTCGACCTTGCTGTCGTAGATCGCCCAGCACTGCTTCATCCCGTCGAAGCGGTGGTGGGTGTAGTGGCGTACGAGGAGGATCCGTTCCTGGAACTGGTTGCCGATGGCGCGGGTCGGGTGGCTGAAGGCATGGACCCCTCCGGTTTCGCATCCCCGGCAACGGCCGCCCCCGGCCGTTGCGGGCGGTTCGCGCTGCGTTGGCCAGCCTACCGCACTCCCGAGGCTCCGGTCAATGGGATTGTCCTGGGGGTTCGCGCCGTTACCGGTCCAGTTGCCCCCGGGGGTCCGCCGGGCAGGCTCCCAGCCGGGACAACGCCGACCGATCCGCGTTCGCCCGGAGGCGGACAACGGCGGAATCGCTCCGGTTCGAAACGCCGCTGGGCGGCTTCACCCCAACTCCGCCAGCAGCTCGCGGGCCAGGTCCATCTGCTCGCCCTCGGGGAGGTGCGGCAGGGCCTGGCCGATCTCGGCCTTGGCGCGGATGGGGTCGTTGAGGTAGCGGGCGTTGAGGAGCCCGAGCATGAGGCGGACCGTGGGAATCTCGCGATCCCTGGGGTAGCCCGCGAGGAACCGCTCGTACGCCGTCGCCGCGGTCTGGTGGTCGCCCGCGGCGAAGAGGGCGTTGGCGAGGTCGTACTGGGTCTGGCGCGAGAGGAGCGCCGCGGCGGGCGCCGTGCCGTGCGCGTCGAGGAGCGCCCTGTAGGCGGCGCCGGCGCCGGGGAGATCGCCCGCGCCGATGCGGTCGGTGACGGCGGCCCGGGCCCGCATGATGGCCTCGGCGTTGGGATCGGGCCGGGCGTGGGCCTGGGCCTGCTGGGCCCCGGCCGCGCGATCCCGGCGATAGCCGGCCTCCTTGAACTGGCGCCGGCGGACGGCATGGCGTGAGAGGGTGAAGAGGTCGTAGGGCTCGCGCTTGAGCAGGCGCGTGGCGAGCAGGAGCATGGCGACGCCCATGCCGAAGGCGTACCCGCCGAGATGGGCGAGGGTCGCGACGTTGCCGGCGGCGTTGGCGCCTGTGATGAAGACGTTCCAGGCGATCTGCCCGCCGATGAGCCACCACGCGGGCAGGCCGAAGATCCCGATGTAGAAGAAGAAGATGAAGCAGCGGACGGTGGTGTGGGGGAACAGGACGAGGTAGGCCCCGGTGACGGCCGCGATCGCGCCCGAGGCGCCGATGACGGGGTTGGCGTAGAAGAGGGCGTGCGTGAGGCCCGCGGCGGCGGCGCCGAGGATGTAGAAGGCGAGGTAGCCGAGGCGTCCGAGGCGGTCCTCGACGTTGGGCCCGAGGGTCCAGAGGAAGACCATGTTGCCGAGCAGGTGGGTCCAGCCGGGGGCGTGGAGGAGGGCGTAGGAGGCGGGCGACCAGAGGGTGAGGTGGCGGGGGTCGAGGGCGAGGAGCTCGTGGATGCGGGCCCAGAGCTCCGGGTCGTTGCGCCGGAGGAGCTCGCAGGCGATGTGGATGCCGAGGGTCAGGAAGACCAGCCCGTGGTTGACGAGCGTGGGCCTGCGCAGGGGCCGGTCTGTCCCGAGGGGGATGATCACGGCGGGATGGTAACGGGGCGGGGGGATGGCGCGGGCGCACCGGCCGAATCGGGTGCCCGCGCAGGGGGATCCGGGTCGGGGGGGCCGGGAGTCGTGCTCGTGGCCGGGGCGCGACGGGCCCTCTACAATTGCGGCTCTCGCGGGGTGGATTCGAGAGGGCGTTTCGACGGGGCGGACCTACACCAACCCGGCCCGAACGCGCGAGCGGTCCCCACTGGCGCGCGGACCGGAGCAGGGAGAAGAGACATGACCGCGACCTGCGTGAAGGGGCTCGAGCGCATCGAAGTCCCCGAGATCAAGCTTCAGAGCAGAGGGAGCCGAGACGTGAGCACGACCTGGGTGAAGGGCCTGGACGGCATCATCGCCGCCGAGACGAAGATGTCGTACATCGACGGCGAGAAGGGCATTCTCGAGTACGTCGGGATCGCCATCGACGACCTGGCGCGGAACTCGACGTTTGAGGAGACGGTGTTCCTGCTGTGGAACTGCCGCCTGCCCACCCGAGCGGAGCTGGAGGCGTTCACGAAGCAGCTGCGCTCGCGCTACGCCCCGCCGCAGGGGATGAAGGAGCGTCTGACGGCGCTGCCCAAGACGGCGCAGCCGATGCACGTGCTGCGCACGGCGGTGTCCGGGCTGGCGATGCACGACCCGGACCCGAACAGCGTGGCGATCCCGCAGGCGCGGGAGAAGGCGCTGAACATCCTGGCCCAGGCGCCGGCGATCGTGGCGTGGTTCGACCGGTATCGCCGGGGCCTGCCGCTGGTCGAGCCGCGGGCGGACCTGTCGTTCGCGCAGAACTTCCTGTGGATGCTCAACGGGGAGATGCCCACGCCGACGATGGCGCGGGCCTTCGACGTGTGCATGATCCTGCACGCGGACCACGGGCTGAACAACTCGACGTTCACGGCGCGGGTGGTGTCCTCGACGCTGTCGGACATGTACTCGGCCATCACCGCGGCGATCGGCAGCCTGCGCGGGCCGCTCCACGGCGGGGCCAACGAGGAGGTCATGGAGATGCTCGGGGAGATCCCGAGCCTCGACGCGGTCGAGCCGTACATCATGGGCAAGCTCGCCCACCGGCACGAGGGGGCGCGGATCATGGGGTTCGGGCACCGGGTCTACAAGGCCTACGACCCGCGGGCGACGTTCCTCAAGACCCTGGCCAAGCAGCTGGCGACCGACACGGGCAACCAGGCGCTGTACGAGAAGAGCTCGCGCATCGAGGAGATCATGCGCCGCGAGGTGGCCGCCAAGGGCATCTACCCCAACGTGGACTTCTACTCGGCCACCACGTACCACTGCATCGGGCTCAAGCTCGACCTCTTCACGCCGATGTTCGCCATGTCGCGCATCAGCGGGTGGGCCGGGCACGTGATCGAGCAGCTCTCGGACAACCGGCTGTTCCGGCCCAAGGCCGAGTACATCGGCCCGCACGGGGTGGCCTACACGCCGATCGAGAAGCGCTGAGCCGAGAGCGGCGGCGCGGAGCGGCCACGATCGGGGCCTCGAGGCCGGGGCCGGGGCGCCGGGGCCCCGGTCGGGGCCTTCGGGCGCGCCTCGGGCCCGGCTACAGCCCGAGGCGCCCGAGGATGTCGTCGAGGATCCGGCGCGACTTCTTCTGGTTCCCGAACGGCTCGTAGAGGATGGAGACGACCGTCGCCCCATCGTCGGCGCGCACGCCCACGTTGACCTGCTCGAGCAGCCGGGCGCCGTGCGGCTCGCCCACGACCCGGCCCCGGGCCTCGTCCGCCTCGCTGGCCGTGATGGTGTAGCCCCGGGCGCGCAGGGCCTCGTTGGCGGCGGCGACGACCGCGGGCACCCGGACCGTCCCGGGCAGGTCGATGTTCAGCTTGCGCCCCGAGAACGCCGCCGTGAGCGACCCGTCCGTGCCGGCGGCGGTGTGCTGGGCGCACCCGGCGAGGCCGGAGGCCAGCACCAGGCACGCCGCGAGCGCCCCGCGCATCGTCCGCGGCGCGCCCGGCGGGGCGGAGCGGCGGGTGGGTTCGATCCGGGTCGGCATCGGCGGGGACCTCCGTGGGTGGATCGGAAGGAGGATCGGCGCGACGCAAGGCTAGCGCAGAAAAAACCGGGCCGATCGCTCGGCCCGGTCGAGAGCAAATACAGGTCCGAGGGCGGCCTAGCGCCGACGCCGGAGGGCGATCAGCCCGCCCGCGCCCATCAGGGCCAGCGAGCCGGGGGCGGGGATCTGGGTGTAGGTGAACTCGACGCGCGTGATGTTGAACGAGGTCGGCTCGGCCCAGACGTCGTGCATGCCCTGCGGGGACGTGGCGCTGCCCAGATGGAACTGCATGCCGGAGCGGGCGAGGTTGACGACGTTGCCGAAGATCGTGGTCGTCTGCTGCGCCAGACCGGCGTAGGAGTTGGCCCCCGTGGTCGTCCCGGCCGCCGCGGCCGTGTTGCCGTAGACGCCGATCACGTCACCGGCGTGGATCGGGATGTTCACCGGCTGGAACACGTTCTGGGGAAGATCCAGTCCGAGCGCCAGCTGCTGTGACGACCCCGGGGTCGTCACCACGAGGCCCATAATAACGGCTGAGCCGGAGGGGGTGCAAGCCGAAAAGCAAATAACGGCGTATGGTTATAGGACGTTCAAGCTCGCCGATCGGGCTCGGGGCCGCGATCACGTCGCCCGGGGTCCAGCGGAGCCGCGTAGCCGAACTCCCGCATCCAGTACGCCACGGAGTAGGCGTCCAGCGGGATCGACGCCGCATGGATCCCCTTGGCGGGATGACGACCCTCATCCGCGGCCAG
>CAYWOF010000041.1:10506-11874 GCA_964459825.1 uncultured Phycisphaeraceae bacterium
CCCCGCGCCGGCGCGCCGCCTGGCGCACGCGCCGGTCGGACGAGACCACGGTGATCGAGCGCGGCCCGGAGTCGGATTCCAGGATCCGCTCGATCAGGGTGTCCGCATCGTGTCCGGCCCCGGCGTAGGTGATGTGGGTGTGCCCGGCGGGGCGCTTGGCCGCGCGTCCGGGCTGGGCTTCGAAACGGTGGAGCGCGTGCCGGCCGTCGGAGGGCACGCCATCGCAGATCAGCCAGAGCTTCTGGCGCGCGTAGCGGCTGCGCCCGACCAGGGCCACGAGACCCGCGACATCCAGCCCCGCCAGGTGCGAGGGGAGGACTCCGGTCACGCCGAGGATGTTGTAGGTGTCGAGGAGGAGCATGGCCGGGAGATGGGCCCAGGGGAGAGGCGGTGAAGCGGGTCAGGGGTGAGGGGGTCCGACGCGGGGCCCGGCGGCCCTTGACCGTATCACCGTTTCGCCGTCCGAACGCCCCTTGACTTCCCCCGGCGCGGGGCTTTACTTCCGGCTCTTGTTCGGCTCCACCCGGCCGGCGGGTGTGGCTACCGTCTGACCGAAGCCCGAAGGAGAGTGGTCTCGTATGGCGATCCGGATCAAGGCGCGAAGCGGCGAGGGCGTCGAGCAGATGATGCGCCGCTTCAAGAAGCTGTGCGAGAAGGAAGGGCTAACGAAGGACATCAAGCGCAAGGAGTTCTACGAGAAGCCGTCGGAGCGGCGCCGTCGTGCCATGCGCAAGTCGCTCAACCGCCGGCTCAAGATCGAGCTCGGTTTCCCCGTGGGGCCGGGCGCCAAGAGCGGTCCCGGGGCGCGCGGGGAGAGGCCCGAGCGACCCTCGCGCCCGCCGATGTGACCGACGCGGTTTGATGGTCGGGGCGGGGAACGGACGATTCAAGGTTATCGGAGTGTGGGCCTCGCCTCGCGGGCCTGTTTGACAGGCAGGGTCCGCGGGCGGTATTCAACCCGCCTCACGCCCCTATCCCCCACCCCTTCCAGTCCCCCTGCCCTCGTGGATGGAGACCCTGACCGTGCAGTTCCTTGAAGCCTCACTCGTCTCGGTGGGTTCGATCCTGGTTCTGGCGGCGCTGGCGGTGCCGGTGCTGGCCCGGGGACGGGTCGGGCGCGGGCTGCTCATGGGGGCGGGTGTCGCGGCGCTCCTGGTCGGGGCCTCGGCGGCGCTGGCGCAGCCGGAGCACCTGCCGGCCCCGCAGCCATCGGTCGTGCCGGGCACGCCGGCCCCGCACCACGCGGGCGGCGAGGCGAGCCTGAAGCTGCCGGACCTGAACTCGCAGAAGTTCCTGGGCCTGGGCGGCGGGACGCTGCTGATGGGCGGGCTGGTGGTGTGCGTGGCGGGGCTGGCCTTCGGCATGGCG
>CAYWOF010000041.1:11884-13645 GCA_964459825.1 uncultured Phycisphaeraceae bacterium
TCTTCGCCCAGCTCAAGGGCATGCCGGTCCACAAGACCATGCTCGACGTATCGGAGCTGATCTACGCGACATGCAAGACGTACCTGGTCCAGCAGGGCAAGTTCCTGCTCCTCCTGTGGGTGTTCATCACGGCGATCATGCTCTTCTACTTCGGGTGGCTGGCGCCGAACGGGGAGTTCGACGCGGCGGGCAACGCCCTGCACGGCCTGGCCCCGTACAAGATCGCGATCATCCTGTTCTTCAGCCTCGTGGGGATGGCGGGGAGCGTCTCGGTCGCGTGGTTCGGCATCCGCGTGAACACGTTCGCCAACTCGCGCACGGCGTTCGCGGCCCTGGAGGGCAAGCCGTACCCGTGCTACCAGATCCCCCTCAAGGCCGGCATGTCGATCGGCATGATGCTCATCAGCGTCGAGCTGCTGATCATGCTGATCATCCTGCTCTTCATCCCGGGCTCGCTGGCCGGGCCGTGCTTCATCGGGTTCGCGATCGGCGAGTCGCTGGGCGCGGCCGCGCTGCGGATCGCCGGCGGCATCTTCACGAAGATCGCCGACATCGGCTCGGACCTCATGAAGATCGTGTTCAAGATCAAGGAGGACGATGCGCGGAACCCGGGCGTGATCGCCGACTGCACGGGCGACAACGCGGGCGACAGCGTGGGCCCATCGGCCGACGGGTTCGAGACCTACGGCGTGACGGGGGTGGCGCTGATCTCGTTCATCCTGCTGGCGGTGCCGGACCCGGCGGTGCAGGTGCAGCTGCTGGTCTGGATCTTCGCGATGCGTGTGCTGATGGTCGTCGCCAGCGGCGGCTCCTACCTGCTCAACGAGGTCATCCAGAAGGGGCGCTATGGCAACGCGGTGGAGTTCAACTTCGAGAAGCCCCTGACCTTCCTGGTCTGGCTCACGTCGGGCGTCTCGGTCGGCCTGACCTTCCTCGCCTCGTACCTGCTCATCGGTGGGCTGGGCGACGGCTCGATGTGGTGGAAGCTCTCGGCGATCATCACGTGCGGCACGCTCGCGGGCGCGGTCATCCCCGAGCTGGTGAAGGTGTTCACCAGCACCGAGTCGCGCCACGTGCACGAGGTCGTGACGAGCTCCAAGGAGGGCGGGGCGTCGCTCAACATCCTCTCGGGCCTCGTGGCCGGGAACTTCAGCGCCTACTGGCTGGGCTTGGCGATCATCATCCTGATGGGCATCGCCTACCTCGTCAGCTCGACCTTCCCCGCGGGCGCGGGCGCGCTCATGATGGCCCCGGCGGTCTTCGCCTTCGGCCTCGTGGCCTTCGGGTTCCTGGGCATGGGCCCGGTGACGATCGCCGTGGACAGCTACGGGCCGGTGACGGACAACGCCCAGTCGGTCTACGAGCTCTCCATGATCGAGACGGTGCCGAACGTCGAGCGCGAGATCAAGGACTCGTTCGGCTTCGACGTGAGCTTCGAGAAGGCCAAGCACTTCCTCGAGTCCAACGACGGGGCGGGCAACACGTTCAAGGCCACGGCCAAGCCGGTGCTCATCGGCACGGCGGTGGTCGGGGCGACCACGATGATCTTCTCGATCATCGTGATGCTCACCGAGGGCCTGACCACGGGCTTGGAGAACCTCTCGCTCCTGCACGCGCCCTTCCTGCTGGGGCTCATCACGGGCGGAGCGATGATCTACTGGTTCACGGGGGCGAGCATCCAGGCGGTGACGACCGGGGCCTACCGGGCCGTCGAGTTCATCAAGGCCAACATCCGCCTGGAGGGCGCGACCAAGGCCAGCG
>CAYWOF010000042.1:0-9367 GCA_964459825.1 uncultured Phycisphaeraceae bacterium
GGGTGCGCCATGCGTGAGTCAGGGGCGCACAAACTTGGCCAGCAGCATGCTCGTCTTGGTGTGCTTGAGTTTCTGGCCGCTCAGCGCGGTGATGGGGTAGCCGTCGGGGCCGGAGACGACCTTGACTCCGTACGCCCAGATGCCTTGGCTCTTGGAGGTCCAGAACGACCAGTGGTTCCCGTTCGGATCCGTCTGCCCGAAGGTGTCGGGGTCGCTGTCGGTGACGGCGGCCTGGAGTTCTTCGATGGTGGGCAGGCGCCAGTCGTCGTGGATCACGCCGTGCACATCAGGTCCGACGTAGGCCGTGGCAAGCGCGACCGTGGCCTCCCAACTGGATGCGCGGAGGTAAGGCTCCGCAGTCCAGTCGAGCGCGACGCTCGACGCGGCGTGTGACGTGGTGCCAATCGGGCGGGGAATCGACGTGGAATGGGGCGTGAGTGCGCCAATGGCGCCCACTGCGATCAGGCTGAGGACAAAGCGCGGCGTCATGCGGGACCTCCGTGGGAACGTCCAACCGGGCCCGGCGAACACGCCGCCAGTAAGGGTGGACGTAACCATGGGCGCCGGAACGGTCAGCCCTGGGCCAGGAATCGGCGCCGATGCCGCTGTGCCCGAGACGTCACGGAACGCCGGTGGGGGCTGGATCCGAGACGGACAGTTTTTCACGCCACTCGGCGGCCTTGGCGTCGTAGCCCTTGTCGGGCTCGACGAAGTCCCAAGTGGTGTAGAGGTGCACGATGCGCCTCCGGCACTCCGGGATTGGGGAAAGTAGTTTTGTCGCCACTGGATCAATCCCCTCGCGTCGAGCCATCAGCCCTTCGTGTGCGCCAAGGAGATGAGCCTCAGCCTCGTGAAGCCGGGCAACACGCTGCGTCGAGTCGAGTGCCGCATCGCGCTCCGTGCCCAGGAGGATCGCTTCGCCGAGGATGGACTCGGCGTTCCAGAGATTCCAGGCCTCGGGGGAGATCGTCTGACGGATTTCGACCGCTTGGCGTAGGTGCTGCTCCGCGCGACGCAGATTCCCCAACTCCCCCGTGGCGACCAACTCCAACCCCAAGGCTGAAAGAACGCCCGCCCGGTGCGTGGGCAGCAGCAACTGGATTCGCCGATCCATGCCGTGTGCTTCCTCGAGGATGGGCAGGGACTGCTCGTGATGTCCGAGGATGCTCAGCAGGACGCCGACCCTTCCGAGGCTGATCAAGAGACTTCCATGATCCTTCGAGTACAGGCGTCGCCTCATTTCAAGAGCGGCGGTGTGGTGCTCCAACGCCTCGTTCATGCGCCCCGCTCTTGTGAGCGCCTCGGCAAGGTTGTACAGGCCCACCGCCAAGTCCGCGTGGTCGCCCGCGTACACGCGCCGCCGCACGTCGACCGATTCAATATGCAATGGGAGCGACTCGGCTTGTCGCCCGGCTCGGTCGTAGCACATGGCCAGATTCGTGAGCGCCTTCGCCGTGTTCTCGCTATCGCCGCGGCTGAGGCGGCGCGTCATGGCCAGGCTCTCCTCAAGGAGCGGGAGCGCCTCGTCGATTCGATCGGTTCTCGCCAGGCAGTCGCCCAGGTTGTTGAGGCTCGCCGCTACCTCGAGATGATCACCCGGGAATCGCCGCCTGTTCCGCTCCACTGCCTGTTGTTGATGAGCGACCGCATCGTCAAATCGACCACCCAAGGCCAAGCACCTCGCCACCAGAGAGTGAGCCGAGCCTATCGCCGCATCGTCGGTCGCCCACCGAGTACTAATGGTCTTGAGTGCGCCATCCGCCAGTCTCAGGGCTTCGGGGACCCGGCCATGACCCAACAGCGTCTCGGACATGATCTGCTGGAGCGTGGATTCCACATCGGGATCATCCCGAAACTCGCCCGAGTCGAGCTTCTTCACGGCGAGCATGAGCGCGTCCACGACGAGGATCTCCTGACTGCCGGTTTCTTGGGCATCCGGATTGGAAGTTCTGAGAATGGATTGAACGTAGTCAGTCACGGCCTGGGCACGACGCTTCTGCACCTCTTCGGCTCGACGGGCATCAACCGCAGCATCTCGTTGGATGCGGAGGCCATGAGCCTGCCACGCGAACACCGTGGCGGCGGTGGCCAAGGCCACGATGAGCAGCGTCGCCGTGGCAATGGCCTGGCGGTGTCTGCGCAAGTACTTCCTCACCCGGTACACCCGGCTCGGCGGCGCCGCCACCACCGGCTCGCCCGCGAGGTGGCGTCCCACATCCAGCGCCAGGCCGTTGGCCGTCTCGTACCGGCGTGTCCGGTCCTTCTCCAGGCACTTCATCACGATCCAGTCGAGGTCGCCGCGCACGGAGCGCACGAGCTGGGCCGGGTCGGTCCGCCGGTGGGCCGCCACGGCGGAGGTGTCGAGGTGTCCGGGTGTCGAGGTGTCCAGGGGAGCAGGAGCCGGAAGCTCGGCTGGCTTCCCCTTGACACCTTGCAACCTCGACCCCTTGACACCCTGGCTCAGTCTCGTGCTCGGCTTCTGCGGCTCCTCTTCGCGGATGATCCGCTGGACCTCGGCCAGGGCCGCCGAGCGCAGGTGCTCGGGGTCGAACGGCGTGGTGCCCGTGAGCAGCTCGTACAGAAGGACGCCGAGCGAGTAGATGTCGCTGCGCGTGTCGATGTCCACGCCGCTCATCTCCGCCTGCTCCGGGCTCATGTACTGGGGCGTGCCGATCAGTTGCCGGTGGGCCGTGAACAGCGTCTTGTCGGTCAGACGCTGGTTCATCGCCTTGGCGATGCCGAAGTCGATGACCTTGGGGATGGGCTTGCCGTCGAAGAGCGTCACCAGCACGTTGCTGGGCTTGAGGTCGCGGTGGATGATCCCCTTCTGGTGCGCGTGCTGGACGGCGTGGCAGATGTCGGTGAAGAGGGCCAGGCGCTCGGGCGTGGCCAGGTTGTTCCTGTCGCAATACTCGGTGATGGGGTCGCCGCGGACCAGCTCCATGACGAAGTACGGGCGTCCGGTCTCCGTCGCTCCGGCGTCGAGGACCTTGGCGATGTTGGGGTGGTCCATCATCGCCAGGGCCTGGCGCTCCGCCTCGAAGCGGGCGATCACCTGGCGCGTGTCCATCCCCGCCTTGATGATCTTGAGGGCCACGCGGCGCACCACCGGCTCGGCCTGCTCGGCCATGAAGACCACGCCGAAGCCGCCCTCGCCGATCTGCTCGAGCAGCTTGTAGCGCCCGATGACCGTGCCCGGGCCCTCGGCGTGGACGGAGGGGGCGGTGGAGGCGCCGGCGACCTCGGGCGCGGTGGAGGGGGAGTCCATGAAGCGTGCGGCGCCCCGGTGGGCCTCGAGAAGCGCGCGAACGAGCCCGAGGAGTTCGGGGTCGCCGGCGCATCGGCCCTCGAGAAGGCGCTCCAACTCCGCCGGAGCGACCTCGATCGCGTCGGCGAAGATCTCCTTGGCGGCGGCGAGGCGGTCGCGTGGCGGCTGCATGTCCTGCTACCCCTGCGGTGGATCTCGCGCCAGGGCCTTGTAGAGCCAGGCGCGGGCGAACTCCCACTCGCGCTTGACCGTGCGATCCGAGAGGCCCAGGGCCAGCGCCGTCTGCTCGACGCTGAGCCCGGCGTAGAACCGGAGCGCGACGACCGAGGCGGCGCGCGGGTCGGCCCCCTCCAGGCGCCGGAAGGCGTCGTCGAGGGCCAGGATTCGGTCGGCGTCGTCATCGCCCAGGTCCGCGACGTGCCCGAGGTCGAGGTCGATCCGCCGGGCGCCCTGCTCACCGCCCCCGCGCTTGATCCGGCCGCGGGCGCGGGCGTGCTCGATGAGGATGCGGCGCATGGCCTCGGCCGCGGCGGTGTAGAACGCTCCCGGGCCCGACCAGCTCACGCCCGCCTCGGCCAGCCGGGCGTAGGCCTCGTGGACGAGGGCCGTCGCGTCGAGCGTGTGCCCCACCCGCTCGCCGCTCATGTGTCGGCGCGCCACCGCCCGGAGCTGCTCGTAGACCCGTCCGCTCAGCGAAGAGACGGACCCATCCGGGCCGGTGCCGTCGCGACCATCCCTCGCCTCTTCCACGCCGTCCATGGCGTGAGTCTACCAGAGCCGGTCGATGCGCCGTCGTCGGCCGACTCCCCGATGTGGCCCGCGGGCCCAGTCGAGTTGCCCCCGCCAGCGGTGCGTCCGGCGCACCAACGCCCGAGGCGTGCCCCGTGGCCCGGGGGCACGCCTCGGATGGACACTTCGCTGCAGCGCCCGGTGCGTCGACGCCGGGGCGCCCGGACACCGCCCTACGGGCAGCCGAGGGCGAACTTCGTCTGGAAGCAGATGTAGTCGTTGACGTTGTTCTGGGCGTTCTGGTCGCAGTCCGCGTACGGGTGGCCCAGGGCGAAGCGCGTCTGGAAGCAGATGTAGTCGTTCACGTTCAGCCCGCCCGAGTCATCGCAGTCGGGGTAGCACGGGGTGCCGACCGTCAGGATGGCGGGCTCGCTCACCACCGTCACACAACCGTTGCTGACCTCCACGGTGTACGCCCCCGCGTGCGCCGTCGACACCGGGTGGATGTACAGGGGGGACGTTGTGACCTGGTGATAGCCGGCGCCGTTCTGGAGCGGCGCGCCATCGCGGAACCACCGATACGTGTGCAGGCCCGGCCCTGTCGTCTCCACCGAGAAGAAGACCCCGGCGCCGGGCGCAGCCGACTGGCTCTCCGGCTGCTCGCTGATGACGAAGGGATCGGTGCTGATCGTGAACTCCACCGAGCCCGAGGGCCCTCCCAGCCCGCACCCGTTCAGCGCCTGGATCCAGTAGAAGTAGGTGCGCCCGGGCGTCCGGCCCTCGTCCAGGAACTCCATCTCCTCGGTCGTGCCGATGTGCTCGGCCTGCAGGAACTCGTCGACCTCCGAGCGGTACACGCGCCAGGCCGCGGGTGGCGGCGCTGCAAGGGAGGTGTGCTCCCAATCCAGGCTGACGCTGTTGCACGTGGGGCCATACTCCGCGTCCACAAGCTCCGGCGGCGGATGCACGAAGCCCTCAAGCCCCGTGACGGGCCCGGCGTACTCGCTCACGCCGCACGGCGATTCCCGCTGGGCCCAGTAGTAGTACTCCTGCTGCAGAGTCCCCGTGACATCCACCCAGTGGCTCAGCGGTGTGGCCCCGACCTGGCTGGCGCTCGCGAGGACGGGCACGGTGTTCCGGTAGATCTTCGTGATCGCGCCCGAGAGTGGGTCCCACGTCAGCCGGATTCCGGCTGGGAAGCACTCCCCGTGCGTCGCCGCCAGATTCGTCGGGACTCCCGGAGTCGTTCCCCGGTACCCCGCGTCGGGCTCGCTCGCGCTGCTCGAGCCGCACAACGCGTCGGCCCGCACCCAGTAGTAGTGCGTGGTCCCCAGGACCGCGGTCAGGTCCGTCAGGTTCGTCAGCGTCGTCGTCCCGACGAGGTACGAAGAGGGGTAGTGGTTCGTCTCGTTCCGGAAGACCTGGTAGACCGGACTCCCCGGCACCTGCACCTCGTCCCAGGTGACGTACACGCCGACGCACACGGTACCATCGGAGGCCTCGACGTTGGTGGGCGTGGGCGTGTCGCCGCGCCACCCCTCGTTCGGACCCCCGAAGGGGCCGACGCCGTTCGGGGGCAGGCAGAGCGTGCGGATGGCACGGACCCGGTACCAGTAGTGCTGGGTGTTTCCGGGAAGAGCGGTCAGGTCCGTGAAGTGGGTTGCGGGCACGGGCACTTCCGCGATGCGTGTGCCGGTTCCGCCACTCGAGGTCGATCGCCACACCTCGTAGAACGTGGCGCCGCTGACGGCGTCCCACCCCACGAGTACCCCGTTGCAATGGGTGCCGTTCGAGGCGGCCACTCCCCCGGGAGCGGCCGGAGGGCACTGGGCCCCGGCGGGGACAGCCAGGGTTCCGAGGATGAACAGGGCGGGGAAGGCGTATCGGGGCAGCATGGCGGGACCTCCTCGGGCGCTCGGCCGGTTTGGGATTGCGGGCTCCACCCCGGAACGCGATAATCGGGGGCGTGACTCGGGATGCCCCATCAGAAAAACTCGGGCAGGACTTCGGGCCCGATCCGGACCGGGGACACGCCACCGGGATCGTCGGCGAGCTGGCCGTCGGCGACGGACACCGGGCCCCGGAGCTGGCGCGCCTGGTCTACGACAACCTGCGCCGCTACGCCGCGGCCATGATGCGCCACGAGGCCGGCCCGCGCACGCTCCAGCCGACGGCCCTGGTCCACGAGGCGTTCCTGCGGATGGTGGACCAGTCGCGGGTGGACTGGCAGGGGCGGACGCACTTCTTTGCCGTCGGCGCCGAGATGATCCGGCGCATCCTCGTCGATGACGCCCGGCGCCGGGGGGCGCTCAAGCGCGGGGGCGACCGCGAGCGGATCGACCTGGAGGACCGCGAGGCGTTGGGACCCGCCGAGACGCCGGGCGTGGACCTGCTGGCGCTCGACGACGCGTTGCGCCGCCTGGAGGACCTGGACCCGCGCGCCGCCCGCGTGGTCGAGCTGCGCTTCTTCGGGGGCTTGCGCGAGGTGGATGTGGCGGCGCTGCTGGGCGTTTCGGCGAGCACGGTCCACGAGGACTGGCGGATGGCCCGGGCCTGGCTGCGCGACGAGCTGGGAGCGCCGGAGCGGAGCGGGTGATGGACGGGCCGGAGCAGTACCGCCGGGCCAAGGCCCTGTTCCTGAGCGCCCGCGGGCTGGCGCGCGGAGAACGCACGCGGTTCCTGCGCGCCCAGTGCGTCGGCGATGCGGCCCTGGAGGCCCGAGTCCGGCGTCTGCTGACGCTGGAGGAGGAGGAGCCGGAGTTCCTCGAGGCCCCCGCGTGGAAGGCCGGGCCCCCGGCGCACGGCGCCGGGACCCGCCTGGGCCGGTTCCGCGTCGTCCGCGTGCTCGGCGAGGGGGGGATGGGCGTGGTCTACGAGGCGATGGAGGATGAACCGCGCCGGCGCGTCGCCCTCAAGCTCATCCGCTCCGGGATTTTCTCCGAGCGGATCCGCGCGCGCTTCCGGCACGAAGTCCGCATCCTCGGCCAGCTCCGCCACCCCGGCATCGCCCAGATCTACGAGGCCGGGACGCTCGACGTCTCGGGCGAGCCCGTCCCGTACTTCGCGATGGAACTCGTCGAGGGGCGCCCGCTGCTGGAGGCCGCGGGGGAACTCGGCGTGCCCGAGCGCCTGGTCCTGATCGCCCAGATTTGTGACGCCGTCCACCACGCCCACCAGAAGGGCGTGATCCACCGGGACCTCAAGCCGGGCAACATCCTGGTGGAGGCGGCGCTGACCGCCGAGGGCACCGCCGGCTCCTCCGGCACGGGCACGGCGTCCCCGTTCCAGGTCAAGATCCTGGACTTCGGCGTCGCCCGCGCCATCGACACCGACTCGGGCCCTCTGCGCGTGACCACCGCCCACACCCACGCGGGCGAGCTGATCGGCACCCTGCCGTACATGAGCCCGGAGCAGGCGGCCGCCGACCCGAGCGCCATGGACATCCGCTCCGACGTCTACTCGATCGGCGTGATCGCGTACGAGCTGCTCACCGGCCGGCTCCCGTGCGACCTCGAGGGCAAGCCGCTCGCCGAGGTCGCGCGCGCCATCGCCGAGCAGGAGCCCGCCCGCCTGGGCGCGCTCGACCGCTCCCTGCGCGGCGACGTCGAGACCATCGTCGCCAGGGCGCTCCAGAAGGACCCGCGCCACCGCTACCAGTCGGCCGCCGAGCTCGGCGCCGACATCCGGCGCCACCTCCGCGACGAGCCGATCGTCGCTCGCCCCGCCTCGGCCCTGTACCAGCTCCGCAAGTTCGCGCGACGCCACAGGCCCCTGGTGCTCGCCGCGGCCGTGGTGATGCTCGCCATGGCCGGGGCGACCGCCGTCTCGCTGTGGCAGGCCCGTATCGCCGAGCGGGCCCGCGTGTTCGCGGAAGGTGAGCGGGCGCGGGCGGACCGGGCCGCCGTCGACGCGACACGCGAGGCGCACCGCGCCTCGCTCGCCGGGGCGGCCGCCGCGATCGCCAGTGGCGACCCGATCACGGCATCGCGCCTGCTCAACGGGGCCGACGAAGCCCGTCGGGATTGGGCGTGGCGCTACTGGCACGCACGCCTCGACGAGAGCGCGGCGATGATCCAGCTGGGGGGGCGGATCGCCGGGGAGTGGATCAGCGCGGACGGATCCGAGGTCGCGGTCGTGACCTCGGACGGAGTCGTGCGGCGCGGTTCCCCCTGGTCGGGAGAGCTTCCGGAGGTCTCCCTTCTGGAGGAGGCGCCGGCCCTGCTGGCCGTCTTCCTCGACGATGGGCGGCGCATCGTCACGGACGGCCCCGGGCGGCGCACGCTCACGCTGTTCGATGCCGCCGACGGGCGCGTGATCCACCGTCACGAGCCGTTTGAGGCGCCGATGGGCCTTCTGGAGGCGTCGTCCGATGGGCGCGCGGTCTTCGCGTCCGTCCGCCGCCCGGGGCGCTCCCCCGGCGACGTGGTCTGGCTCCTGCGCGGTCTGGACCGCGGCGCGCCATGGACGGGCACCCGGGCGCTCCTGGAGACCGGGACCGCCGGGGCGGCGATCGCCGCCGATGCCCGCTCGCTGGTGTTCGGCGCGGACCGCGTGCTCGCGTGGGACACCGACGCGCCGGAGCCGCGGGTGCTGACCAACGCCCCGCGCGCCGCCCAGTGCTTCGCCGTGTCGGACGATGGTTCGCTCGTCGCGTCGGGCGGCGTGAACAAGACCGTCCGGTTGTCGGACGGGGCCACGGGCGAGCCCTTGCGCACCCTCCACGGGCACACGGGCGCCATCACCGCCCTGGCGATCGACGCGTCCGGACGCACCGTGGCTTCGGCGGGCGCCGACCTCACCGTCCGCCTGTGGGATGCGGGAGGGGCGGCGGGCGGCGAGGCGATCGCCACTCGGATCGGACACTCCGCTCGCATCAATCGCTTGCGGTTCAGCGCCGACGGGTCGGTGCTGTTGTCCGCCTCCGCCGACGGCTCGCTACGACTCTGGCGGCGCGAACCGTTCGAGGGCGCCTGCGTCCTGCGCGACCACACCAGCTATGTCTACGCCGTGGCGTTCACCCCCGACGGCTCGCGCATCCTCTCCGGAGGATGGGACGGAGCGGTCCGCGCGTGGAACGCGCCGGACGGGCGCCCGCTCGGCGCCGGCCCCGGCGAGCGCGGGTTGATCACCGCGCTGGGTGTGGCCCCCGACGGGCGCGCGATCGCCACCGGGCAGAAGTCCGACGGCACCGGCCGAGTATCCGGCATCACGCTGTGGGATGCCGCGATGACGCGCCCACTCGTGGAGCTCGCCGCGATCGAGGGCGAGATCAGCGACCTGATCTTCTCGGCCGATGGCACGCGCCTCTACGCCGGGCGGCAAGGGCTGGGCCTGGACGAGTTTGACCTGACCAAGGGCCCGCCGGCGCAC
>CAYWOF010000042.1:9377-13613 GCA_964459825.1 uncultured Phycisphaeraceae bacterium
CGACGGGCGTCGCGCTCTCGCCCGACGGCAGTCGAGTGGCGTGCGCTCAGCTCAACGGGTCGATCCTGATCGTCACGCTGCCCTCCGGCGACATCGCGCGCCGGCTGGAGGGCCACACGAGCCGGGTGCGGGGCGTCGCCTTCCACGCCACACACCCCCTGCTCGCCAGCGCCTCGGACGATGGCACGGGCCGCCTGTGGGACCTGGACACGGGACGCGTCACCGAGCTGCGCGGCCACGCCGACAAGGTCTACTGCGTTGCGTTCTCCGCCGACGGGCGATCCCTGGCGACGGGCTCCGAGGACACAACCATCGTGCTGTGGGACGTCGAGACCGGCGACGAACTGACCCGCCTGCGCGGGCACGACGCCTACGTCTATTCCCTGGCCTTCTCGCCGGACGGCTCCATGCTCGTGAGCGGCTCCGGCGACCACACGGTCCGCGTGTGGGACACGCGCCCCGTCCACGAACGCTGGCGGGCGCGGGAGGCGAACGCCGCGCCGTCGCCGCCTGGCGGATAGGCTCCCGGCTTGCCCCCTCCCCCCGACATCCTCACCCCCCGCCTCCGCCTTGTCGCCGCCACCGCCGAACTGGCCGCGGCCGCCGTCGCCGACCGAGCCCGCTTCGCCCGGCTTCTCCGCGCCGAGGTCACCCCCGAGTGGCCCCCGTGGGTGCTGGCGGACCATCAGGACCAGTTCGCCGCCACTCTCGCGGCGCACCCGGATCAGGCCGGGTGGTGGTCGTGGTACGTCGTTGGCACCGATCGCTCGCTCGTCCCCCAGGACACTCTGGTCGGCTCCGCCGGCGGGGGCGCCGCCGAAGGAACCGGACCACCCGACGGCAGTGGCATTGTGCTGATCGGCTACTCCACGCTCCCGGCCTACGAGGGCCGGGGCATCGCCACCGAGGCGGCCCGGGGCTTCATCCGCTGGGCGTCGGAGTTCCCCGCCACCCGTGAGTTCCAGGCCACCACCTTCGAACGCCATCACGCGTCCTGCCGCATCCTGGCCAAGTGCGGTTTCGAGCTAGTCGGGGTCTCGCCGGACGATGCCCGGGCTGCCGAGTCGGATCGGCAGGGCCGCGGGAGGCTCCTGGTGTTCCGCCGGCCGCGGTGAAAGGCCGCCTGCCACTTCGGCAGCCACGAGGGGGGGCCGCGCAGGGCCTGACAGGCTCCAGCCGATCGAACGCCGCCCCGAACGCCCGCAAACCCCCACGCCGCCTGCTCCTGCGTGGGTATCCCTCCAGGTTCGAGGCTGGCACCCCCGTTGCCTGATCCGTGAAACCCGAGGGTCTGCGCCGATGGTGCCGACACCTCGCGGGAGCCCCCCGCGGCCGCCGCGGAACCCAGAAGAGCCCACCAGCCGAACGGAGAGACCCGTCCATGCCAGCCAAGGAACTGACCTTCGATGCCGATGCCCGCCAGTCCCTCCTCAACGGAGTCGAGAAGCTCGCCCGGGCCGTGAAGGCCACGCTCGGGCCCCGCGGCCGTAACGCCGTCCTGGACAAGTCCTGGGGCGCTCCCACCGTCACCAAGGACGGGGTCTCGGTCGCCGAGGAGATCGAGCTGCGCGACAAGGCCGAGAACATGGGGGCCCAGCTCGTCAAGCAGGCCGCCAGCAAGACCAGCGACGATGCCGGCGACGGCACGACCACTGCCACCGTCCTGGCCGAGGCCATCTTCCGCGAGGGCCTCCGCTACATCACCGCCGGCGTCGATGCCAACGCCCTCGTGCGCGGCATGAAGGCCGCGGTTGAGACGGCCGCCAAGGAGATCGACTCGCTCTCCCGCCCGGTCAAGGGGCGCGACGACATCCAGAATGTCGCCGCCATCAGCGCCAACAACGACCCCGAGATCGGGAAGATCATGGCCGACGCCTTCGAGAAGGTCGGCAAGGACGGCGTCATCACGGTCGAGGAGGGCAAGGGGCTCCAGACCGAGGTGACCGTCGTCGAGGGCATGCAGTTCGACCGCGGGTACATCTCCCCGAACTTCGTCACCAACCCGGAGACCATGCGCGTCGAGCTCGACAAGGCGCTCGTCCTGGTCCACGAGGACAAGATCGAGAGCGTCACCAAGCTCATCCCGCTCCTCGAGAAGGTCATGCAGGCCAAGCGCCCGCTCCTGATCATCGCCGAGGACGTGACGGGCGAGGCCCTCGCCGCCCTGGTCATCAACAAGCTGCGCGGCACGGTGCAGGTCGCGGCCGTCAAGGCCCCCGGCTACGGCGACCGGCGCAAGGCCATGCTCGAGGACATCGCGGTCCTCACGGGCGCCGAGCCGATCATGAAGGACCTCGGCCTCGAGCTCGACAAGATCGAGATCAAGCAGCTCGGCATGGCCAAGAAGCTCGAGATCGACGCCGAGAACACCACCATCATCGAGGGCGCCGGGGACACGAAGTCCATCCAGGCCCGCATCGAGCAGATCCGGCGCGAGATCGACACCACCACCAGCGACTACGACCGCGAGAAGCTGCAGGAGCGTTTGGCCAAGCTCTCGGGCGGCGTCGCCCAGATCCAGGTCGGGGCCGCCAGCGAGGCCGAGCTCAAGGAGAAGAAGGCCCGCGTCGAGGACGCCCTGCACGCGACTCGCGCGGCCGTGGCCGAGGGCATCGTCGCCGGCGGCGGCGTCTCCTTCATCCGCGCCCGGCGCGCCATCGAGAAGCTCAAGGAGTACAAGGCCGTCTTCGGCGGACCGGGGCGCGGGGATGACGCGGCCGCCGACGAGGTCGGGCACGTCAAGTACGACTACGCGGCCGGGCTGGACATCGTCCACAAGGCCCTGGCCGTGCCCACCCGCACGATCGCGGACAACGCCGGCGCCAAGGGCACCGTCGTCGTCTCCCGCGTCGCCGAGTCCACCAGCCCCAGCTTCGGCTTCAACGCGCTCACCGGCGAGTACGGCGACCTCCTCGCCGACGGCGTCATCACCCCCGCCAAGGTCGATCGCTCCGCCCTCCAGAACGCCGCCAGCGTCGCCGGCATCCTCCTCGCCGCCGACTGCATCGTCACCACCAAGCCCGAGCCCAAGAACGGCGCCGGCGGCGGGCCCGGCGGCCCGGGCGGGATGGGTGGCATGGGCGGCGGCATGGGTGGCATGGGCGGGATGGGGGGCATGGACTTCTGAGCGGGGAAGATGGCTACAGAAAGCCCTGCCAATGCCGAAGGACTGGTTCGATGCTCATCGGGAATGCTCCGATGGACCCGTAGCGCTATTCGTGGAGTTGCCTAGCGTCCAATTGCATCCAGTCCACCTCTCATTGAGCACGAGAGCTAACGCATGAAGTTCCGAATCGTGATCGAACAGGACGAGGATGGGAAGTTCGTAGCCTCCTGCCCAACCTTGCCCGGGTGCTGGAGCCAGGGTGACACCCGCGAGGAGGCCCGCCGGAACATCGCGGATGCGGTCGAGGGCTACCTGGAGAGCCTGCGCAAGAACGGAGACCCGATCCCGCCCCCGATCACCGAGGACACCGTCGAAGTGAATCTGCGGAAGGTCGGTTGATGCCCCACCTTCCCGTAGTCTCAGGATCCGAAGCCGTGAAAGCGTTCTGCCAGATTGGATACGACATCAGCCATCAGACGGGGAGCCATGTCATCCTCCGGCGCGCATCGCCGCCGCACCGTCATCTGTCCGTGCCGAACCACCGTGAAGTCGCCAAGGGCACGCTCCGCGGGTTGATCCGCGATGCGGGCCTGACCGTCGAAGAGTTCGTCAACCTGTTGAAGTGATCGGAGAAGCCAGATGGCCATCAAGCCCCTCGAAGATCGTGTCCTGGTCAAGCCCCTCGAGGCCGAGACGAAGACGGAGTCGGGCCTCTACCTGCCCGAGACCGCCAAGGAGCGCCCCATGAAGGGGCGCATCGTCGCCACCGGCCCGGGCAAGCGCCTCGAGAACGGCAAGCGCGCCCAGCCCACCGTCAAAGTCGGCGACACCGTCGTCTTCGGCAAGTACGCCGGGACCGAGGTCGAGATCAAGGGCGACAAGCACCTGATCCTCAAGGAGACCGAGCTCCTCGGCGTCATCGAGGGCTGAGCGGAAGGCAAATGAAGCAGATCGAGCCAATGGAACAGAAGGAACAGATGGAGCATTTGCTCGATCTGCTTCTCTGCTCCATTCCCCGCAACGTGAGGTAGCACTTGGTTCTGCGGCGTTGGCGAACCCGTGTCGGTCCCGTGGCGGTCGAGCCGCCAACGTCTACCGGTGCGCCCGCGTCGGGAGCCGTGCCCAACGGC